>NZ_KI965908.1:0-142169 GCF_000524665.1 Alcanivorax sp. 97CO-5 | reverse complement strand
CCTCGATTAATTTTCGGGGGGATTACAGGATCGAAGCAGCGTCTCTAGCGTCTGATTTCAACCAGCCGAGTGGTGCTCCTTCGTTATTCAGCACGGCTACGGCGTGACGATCATGAGCGTTGTCCGGGTCCGCCCTGAGGGTCAACGAATCGTTCCGACGGCATTTCGCGATTAGGTCTTGTCGAGACACTCCGTCTTCATTGTCATATGAAACGCCACGCACCTTTACAACGGATGACTTATCCACCGCTATCTCCTCGTGACTTAACGCCTCAAACACTGGCTTGGTGAAGTTGGCTGCTTTTTTGGAACAAAAAAGGTGACAGCTTTACCAAGTCCGAGTGCTTTGACTTGTTATGACTTAGCTTGGGTCATTGCCTTCAGCGGTTTCTACTTCAGCACCACTTTCAGTATTCTCAATGTTTTTACTTTTATCAGAGCCATTAGCAGTAGATGCTTTTTCAAATAACTCCTGAGTTAATTCAGCTAGCTGCGTCTGTGTTAATCCACCATTTGCGTGAAGCTGGCAAAGACCGTAAACACCGATGCTTAAAAATGTCGATTGATCGCTAACGGTAATCAGTTTTTCAAGAGCTTGAGAAAAGTCACCTTTTATGGAGCCACTTGCTACCCCTGAACTTATTATTTCGGCAGGCAATTCCGCGCTTCCAGAATTGTTTTTTGAATAGGTAGCTGGCTGAATACAGCCTTTACCACCCCGTGAGATAAACGCAGCATTGAACTCAGGCGACCAAGCAATTAATGCCCCTATATGCTTTTCATCCACTGTATTCTCATCTTCAGGCCCTACTGCTTTTTTGAGTTCAATGTCCTTTATATTTCCCTGATCATCCACTACTCCATTAACTTTCACATAGGAAAGCCTAGCGACATCGGAGCCATACCAAATTCTATTTGCACTACATCCCGATATTAGTGTAATTAAAACCACTATTGCTATTTTATTCATACATCTTCCTTGGTTGGTAAATAGTCGTGAGTCATAACGCCAAGCTCTGCAGAAATTCAGAAGCTCCAGCGAGCAAATTTTCCGTAGCAGCGCCTTGTTATAACTTCTAACTGACAATCTTTTTTTGCCTCTCGTACTCTGGATTAAGCTCTAAAAATAGAGTGCTAATTAGAGTGTATAGGGCGCCGTTTATTTCTTTGAATTCAGACTTTTTATCAAATAAAAACCTTTTAAGATGTTCAGTCCGTACGTACTTATATCTCTTGACCTGCTCCTCATTATCTATGTGCTCGAAATTGTTTAAATAGAACAATTCAATTTTCTTTAAGTCTCTATCAAGTAACGAATGACGATGAATGAGCGTATGCCTTATTTGCTCGTGCTCACTAAGATATTTACTTATGGCTTTAACAGCCTTAAGGATTTCTGGGCGGTGCTGAACTTTGTAATTACTGACTATTACGCCATGACTTACATTAGCTTCATTAATACACAGGTGAAATACAGCATTTACAAGTTGAAGAACTCGATCATGTACAGACTTTATACGAATTAGGTAATTCTCAATATTGTAAATTAGATGCTCTGCCCTTGAAGCTTCTTTCTTTGAGTAATCAAAATTCGATAACAACTCGATAGCCAAATCGAGTTGTTTACACCAAGAGATTGTATGGACTAAGTAGAAACCTACTTTTTGAATGTAATATTGATATTCAGATAGTTCAATATTTTCAGGTAACTCTATAGCTAACCTATCAAATTTTATGTCAGAAAAAGCCGCTACTCCATCTTCAAGCACAGACAATAAGAAAGCATTTTCATCTAACTCCGAAAATTTACTCATTACTCTCCTGGGTTATAACGCCGCGCTCAGCCGCAGACAAAAATGGCGCTTGTTTTGCGGTACGCAAAAACGAGTGGCAGTTTTGGCTGTCGGTTGCAGCGCCTTGTTAAGCGCTCACTTTCCGTCGTCCCACGAATTTAGAAAATCTGCAAGAACATCACCATGACAGGCTTGTGGCTTACAAAAGCAGCCCAAACGCTTTCCTGCTAACTTGAATACTTCAGACTTCTCCTTGTTTGGGAATTTCTCGTAATCAAAGTCATACTTGTATTTTCGTATAACCTCCTCACGATCATCGCCCTCCTCATACATTGAGTAAGGATTCCCCCAATAGGAGCCCCTTCCTATATACTCATAATTCGGTGTACTTTTATCTGATTGGTATTCTGTTTCGGTTTTAATATTTATAACTCGTGTTATTGAAACTCCAATAACCCTTAATGGCTTTCCGCTTTCTTTTAGTGTCGCTGTTTCTTCCGTGAACTCTTCACCATCGTCGAAAACAATGGCGTGAGTTATATCTTTGGGAGTCCAGCTAGCTAACTCCATGCTTGTTATGTCATCTGATGATTCATCACAGAGCTTTGCAATTAAACCATTTGGATCAGATGGGTACACCAATCTGACCGTGCCAAGGCTCGAGGTTATTTTCATAACCTTTCGCGAAAACTTTGAATAGCAATTAAAGAGCTTCGGATAAAGAACTAATACAGTAGCCATTAGTATAAATGCTTAACTTTTAAATCTAGATCTGAATGTTGATTAAGAAACTCAACCACAAGCCTTCTATGGCAAAGATGCGGCTCATGCTCGCTGCACAATAAACAACCATGATCAAGTAATGCTGGTTTTATTGATTTCTCAATATTTCTCTGCCCCATCAAGTTTAAAAATTTATCCTCATACACTTCCCAAGGCATATCACCTTTCTTGTAGGCATTTAAAATATCTTTAGTGGGGGCTAGTTCAGGGGAGTGCACGTAATCTGCGCCACAAAGTTCATTTAAAAAGAATTTCAAATCATCCCTCTTAGCAAAACCAGCCAATTGAGACACGTTATTCAAACGAACATCGATTAGTGTTTTAACATTCGACATCTTTAAAAAATTAAAAAATGTTTCGGCATTTTTTTTTGTAAACCCGATCGTATATATATCCATGTAAGACCTTAAAAAATTGTGGCTACTAGCTTGTAGCAATATCCTTGATATTCTTCACCTAAACTAATACAAAGAATACCGTTTACTTCACGCCGCTCTCGCAATATATCATCAAATTTTGGATCAGTAGCAGCTAAATCGTAACCACTCCCATTGTAGTTAAATGAAGCTCGTCTTTTCTCATCTCCAGTAGTATATAAATTGAGATTATCAACCTGCACGAGATAAAGAGATTGATCAATACTATAAAGACCCATAGTGATTAGACTGTGCTGCACTCTATTTTCATGGCCCCATAGATCATCAGGAGTGTCGAGATAAGCTACTAATTCCGCTTCGCTAATCGAATAGTTTTGGCGCCACAAGTTACCATCGATGAGATAATTTTCTGGTTGATGTGAAAGGGGAGCATGTTGCGAAAACCCCATTCTAATTTTTTGAAGAGGCTTAACACAAAAAGTGCCATAAGGATTTTGATATTTAGCTTGTTCATGACTTAGTTCGGCACCATTTGTATTAGAAACTGGCCGAATCCAATTCCCTGTATTTATGCACTTGCCAGCAACGCAATGCTGACCGTGTTTAACAGAGTTTGCGAATACGATAATTTCTGCTTGAGTCATTCTACATCCTTGCTTACTGATTACAGGCGCTTAACAGCGTATTCAGTCGAACGTTTCGACATATCTTTTTTCGACATATTTCTTAGCCGGCCACCGCATATAATTCCGATAAACCCATAACCTTTAGCAACTTAGCCAAAAAGTGAGAACCTTTCCCATCTGACAAAACTCGAACGAGCGGCCTATTTCCGGGGAGTTCAGGCACATTTAAGTCGCAACCTGAACCAACGATCAACGACTTAGCGAGTTTTAAGCTCTCTCCTACACGCATTTGCGCCCCGTTCTGTTGAGCACGGGTTCCCATAGCCCCAGCCTGCTATGGGGAAGGAAAACGCTATGAGCAATAGAACCACAGATATTCCAGTTTCCATTCCTGCTAAGCCCGTAAGGCTTCTTGATCAGTTCCGTGCTTAGCTGCGCACTAATCACTATCGTTACCAGACTGAACGAACCCGGAGATACAGTCTTTTCTGGGATTCTTGTATCGGGGCATTTTCTTCCTCTGGTTAAGAGAAGGCGCCCACTAAAGCGGGGGAGCAACACAACCCGGCGGGGCTACTTGTTAAACTTTCACACCTCAACGGTATATCCCAGCGCCAGCTCGTCACCCGGCAAACCGCGAATCCCCCAATTCTCCTTTGGAGTTTCAAATAATGTGATTTCAATATCTTGGAGCGTAATACCAACCTGCTTATTAATATTTGAGAATATGCTTTTTATGAGGGCTTTTTTTGCCTCAACAGAACGCCCCTCAAACATTGATATTTCAACTATTATATATTTTTCTGACCGATCGCCAGGGTAGATAAATTCACTTGGCTCAAGGGTAATGAATCTATGGAATTTCTTCTCTGGTGGATAATTGAGCGCGGACATTACAGCGTTATGCACGGAGGCAGATATTAAAGCTCTGTTTTCGTCGAGATTAGGCTTTAAGCCATATATTTTAATCTGAGCCACATTCAGTCCTCGTGGAACTTAACAGGCATTAGAGATCCGGCTCGAACATCCAATGACCGCGCCGGCTTCATATCGCCGTTATTAACTTTGTATAACGAAGGAGAAAACCCCATTTCTCAGCTCTTCGTGCTTAACGGAAAAATTCACTCTATCTCAGCAATTTATAAAAATATGTAAGCCATATCCTACATTTCCAACTGGCGTGCGAGTGAAGGGCTGCTCTGGCTCTATGCAGGTTAGCTTCTGCATTACCGGAGCGCCTGAGCCCTTTCGCCGTGCGAGCAAGGCTCCAACAGTGTGGGTCTGTGGGTTACAATGCCGTCCCTATGTCCCGCTATTGACCATTAACGAGGTTCCCATGCCGCAGTATCGCTCCCGCACCACCACCCATGGCCGCAATATGGCTGGCGCCCGTGCCCTGTGGCGCGCCACGGGCATGAAGGACGGGGACTTCGGTAAACCGATTATTGCCATCGCCAACTCCTTTACCCAGTTCGTACCGGGCCATGTGCACCTGAAGGACATGGGCCAGCTGGTGGCCGGTGAAGTCGAGAAGGCCGGCGGCATCGCCAAGGAATTCAATACCATTGCGGTGGATGACGGCATCGCCATGGGCCACGACGGCATGCTCTATTCTTTGCCCAGCCGCGACATCATTGCGGATTCCGTGGAGTACATGGTTAACGCCCACTGCGCCGACGCCCTTGTCTGCATCTCTAACTGCGACAAGATCACTCCTGGCATGCTGATGGCATCCATGCGCCTGAATATTCCGGTGATCTTCGTGTCCGGTGGCCCCATGGAAGCGGGCAAAACCAAGCTGGCCGAGGGCAAGCTGGACCTGGTAGACGCCATGGTGATGGCCGCCGATGACAGCGTGGACGAAGAAACCCTGAACGAAGTGGAGCGTTCCGCCTGCCCCACCTGCGGCTCGTGCTCCGGCATGTTCACCGCCAATTCCATGAACTGCCTAACCGAGGCACTGGGCCTGTCGTTGCCCGGTAACGGCTCACTGCTGGCTACCCACGCGGACCGCCGCGAACTGTTCCTGGAAGCGGGCCGGCGCATCGTGGACGTTACCCGACGCTACTACGAGCAGGACGAAGAGGCCTTGCTGCCGCGCAATATCGCTTCAGTGAAAGCGTTCGAAAACGCCATGAGCTTGGACATCGCCATGGGCGGCTCCACTAACACCGTGCTGCACTTGCTAGCCGCAGCACTGGAAGGCGAAGTGGACTTCACCATGGAAGACATCGACCGCCTAAGCCGTAAGGTGCCGTGCTTGTCGAAAGTGGCCCCCGCCACCCAGAAATACCATATGGAAGATGTGCACCGTGCCGGTGGTGTGATGGGCATTCTCGGCGAACTGGACCGGGCTGGCCTGCTCAACCGCGACATTCCCATGGTGCACTCGGCCTCTGTGGCCGAAGCCCTGGAGCATTACGACATCATGCGCACCCAGGATGAAGGCGTGAAAAAGATGTTCACCGCCGGCCCGGCAGGCATCCCCACCCAGACGGCCTTTAGCCAGGAAACGCGCTGGGAAAGCCTGGATGACGACCGCGAAAACGGCTGTATCCGCAATTACGAAAATGCCTACAGTAAGGACGGCGGCCTAGCCGTGTTGTACGGCAACATCGCCGAGCGCGGTTGCATCGTGAAAACCGCCGGGGTGGATGATTCCATTCTCACCTTCACCGGCCGCGCCCGAGTATTCGAATCCCAGGATTCAGCGGTTCGCGCCATCCTCGGTGATCAGATCGTTGCCGGCGATGTGGTGGTAATTCGCTACGAAGGCCCCAAAGGCGGCCCGGGCATGCAGGAAATGCTCTATCCCACCAGCTACTTGAAATCCAAAGGGCTGGGCAAGGAATGTGCGCTGCTCACCGATGGCCGTTTCTCCGGCGGCACCTCCGGCCTGTCCATTGGCCATGCGTCCCCGGAAGCCGCAGAGGGCGGCGCCATTGCCCTGGTGAATGAAGGCGACACTATCAATATCGATATTCCCAACCGCACCATCCATCTGGATATCAGCGATGAAGAGCTGGCGCACCGCCGCACTCACATGGAAAACCGTGGCAAGCTGGCCTACAAGCCCAAGGAAATTCGCCCACGCCGTGTTTCCACCGCCCTGAAAGCCTACGCCGCACTCACCACCAGTGCAGACCGCGGCGCAGTGCGTGACTTGAGCCAAATCGGCGAATAAGCTAAATCATCAAGGCGACCATCAGGTCGCCTTTTTTAGGCCTCTTCGTCACGGCCCTACACAATAAGACAAACGGGTTACATCCCTCTTTGAGGCCCTGCTGTAGAAGTGTAGCCTAGCGGAATCTCGACGCCCTCTCGGCTAAAAGGAGCAGCCTAGCCCATGAGCATCAAACACAAGCTGATGCCCCACTTTGCCCGCCTGATTACCAGCGAAGGGCTACAGCAATGGCGCCGTCGTCTGCTGGAGTGGCGCCGAAAACTGAAACGCCAACCGCACCAGGCCACCTTCTATTTCCGCATTGATGACCCCTATTCCGTGCTAATGGCCCAGGTACTTCCACGCTTTTCTCAGCACTTCGGCATTACCGTTACCCCTCGAGTAATGCTGTATTTAGACCAGCAGATGTACCCAGCCGCAGACATGCTCGCAGAGCTTGCCCCTCGCGATGCGGTTCAGCTGGCCGAGCTGCACGGCCTGGATTTCCCTAAAGACTGGCGATTGCCTGCGCGGGAAGTCAGCCTGGCAGCAACTCGCTGCCTACTCAAACATGAGGGCGACGAGCGTTTTTGGAGCCTGGCCGCCGCACTGGCCGATGCCCTGTGGCGTAACGACCACGACACACTCGAAGCCCTGCTCAGTGAATATGGCCAGCAAGCGGCCGATCGAGCACAGCTCTCTCTGGAAGCGCGCCGCGACCAGTTTCTTAACGACGGCCACTACCTCACCGGCACCCTACATTACGCCGGTGAATGGTATTGGAGCGTGGAACGGCTGGACCACCTTGGCCACCGCCTTAACGCGCTGGGACTGGGCAGTGCAGACTGGCCGCTGCCCTACGGCCGAGCCAAGCGGGCACGTTTGAAGGACACCCCGGAAAGCCTGAAAGGCGCCCCGCTAACGCTGTACTTTTCTTTCCGCAGCCCTTATTCCTATCTCGCCCTCTCGCGGACCTATGCACTGGCCGATCATTACGGGTTGGCGCTGAAAATTCGCCCGGTGTTGCCCATGGTGATGCGTGGGCTCACCGTCCCCAAAGCCAAACGTTTCTATATTCTCAAAGATGCCGCCCGCGAAGCTCGCTTACACGGCGTGCCCTTTGGCAAGGTCTGCGACCCGGTGGGTGCTGGGGTGGAACGCTGCATGGCCATTTGGCCCTTCGCCGAGAAAGAAGGGCGCTTGCGCGAATGGCTGCGCGCCGCCGCCGTAGGCATCTGGAGCCAGGGCATTAATGCCGCCAGCGATAACGGGCTGAAATTTCTGGTGGAAAACGCAGGCCTAGACTGGAACCGTGCCCGCCGCTGGCTGGATGACGATAGCTGGCGCGACCTCGCCGAGGACAACCGCAACGCCATGATGGAAGCGGGTAGCTGGGGCGTGCCCAGCTTTATGACTCAAGATGACATGGTATGGGGGCAAGATCGTTTTGCGATCATTGAGCACAGCCTGCTAGCCTCACAGGCCGATGACAGAAACTGAGCTAAGCTGCTCTCTGTTTTAGTAAGAGCGCATGCTTATCACCTGAACGCGGTGCCGGCGAACTCAAGAGTGAAGGGTTTGCCGGCTCAGCACAAAATGCAGCCAGGGCCTTGTTCCGGTTCCAGCTTAAGGCTTGTCGCTTGCTTTGCACTGCAATCGTCATGTAAGCATAGCCCCTTAATTACATTAAAAATTACATTAAAAAACCTTGGAGATATCATTATGACCCTTGCCTATTGGTGTGTGCTTGCCGCCATCGTCTTGCCTTACCTGTCCACTTCACTGGCCAAGTTTCAAGGTGGTTTCGGCCCCAAACAGAACCATAACCCCCGCGAATTTCTAGAAACATTACAGGGCAGCCGCAAGCGCGCGCACTGGGCCCAACAAAACGGCTTTGAAGTCACCCCGGCTTTTGCCGCTGCGGTAATCATTGCCCACCTGGCGGCCACATCACCGCAGGGCACCATTGATGGCATCGCGCTGGCCTTTGTCGTCAGCCGCATCCTGTTCACGCTTTGCTACGTGGCAGACTGGGCCAGTGCGCGCACCTTGGTTTGGGCCTTCGGCATGGGTTGTATCGTTGCGCTGTTTGTTGGTGTTGGCGGCTAAGAGAAAAGCAATTGATAACGAACGCTGCCTCCAGCCTGCGCTGGGGGTAGCGTCAAGACTATCGAACTCTCCAATATCAATTCCCTCACCCATGACCCAGACCTTCACCATTACCGTCAACGGCAAGGGCGCCTTCCCCTGCCGCGCAGACCAGACCATTGTCGAGGCCGGGCAGCAGGCGGGCTTCGGCTTTCCCGTCGCCTGCCGTAATGGCGTGTGCGAGCGCTGCATGGGCCAGCTCCGCCATGGGCAAGTGCAGCAAAAAAACCGCACTATTCACGCAGGCGAAGACAACCCCTCTGGGGTGCTATACTGCGTCGTCCTGCCACTCAGCGACTGTGAGATTGATGTGCCCGAGGTAACTGCGCCCGGCGAATTGCCGGTCCACCAGATCCATTGCCAAATTCAGCAAATCGACGCCCTCAACCACGACGTGAGTCGTGTCTGGCTGCGCCTGCCAGCAGGCAAGAAAATCCAGTGGCATGCGGGCCAGTATCTAATGCTGAATCTACACGGCGAGAGCTACCCCTTTTCTATTGCTAACCATTGCCATGGGCGCAATATCGAATTGCACATTCGCCACGGGGATGACAACAGCGCCACCCAAGACATCATGGCCAGCCTGCAGTCCGAGCACACCGTCAGCACCACCCTGCCCGCCGGCCTGCGCTTTATCGACAGCGCCCCGGAACATCCGGTGTGGTTTATTTGCGGCTCCACCGGCTTTGCGCCAGTGAAAGCCATGATCGAGCGTCTGATCGCGCTGAATTTCTCTTTGCCGGTACGGCTGTTCTGGGGTGCCCGCACCGATGCAGACCTGTATCTGCCGCATTTGCCCGCCCAATGGCAGGAAGCCCTAGCCGATTTTGACTTCGTTACCTCCTTGTCCGACATACGCCACCCGGACCATGCCGAAGGGCTGGTGCACGAAGCCGCATTGGAAGCGCTCGGAGAACCCGACCTGCCGTTATTCTTTCTGGGTGGCTCGCCGCCCATGGGCTGGGCCGTGTTCGACGCACTGGTCGCCGAAGGTGTCCCCGCCGGGAATATTCATTGCGACGTTTTTGATTACGCGCCACGTGACTAGCAGCAGGCCTCAAGCTACAAACGGCATCACGCATTAGGCCCTCGCTTCCCCGGGCTGGCAACAACCGGGCTCGCGTTGTAGCTTGTACCTTGCGGTTTGTTGCTCCATTTTAGGGAAACAATACGATGGCGGACTCGCCCTCCTCGGCTCATGGTGATCAGACTTTATTGTTGCCCTGCCACGAATGCGATCTGATTTGCGAGGTGACGATTCGCCACGACGGCCAATGGCGATACTGCCCTCGCTGCCAGCACCCGCTGATGCGCCCGGCGCAAGATGATCAACTCACCCCCGCACTGGCATTCACGGCTTTATTGTTACTCACCCTGTCACTTCTTTTCCCCTACTTGGGCTTTGAAAAGAGCGGCATTGAAAGAGCTATTTCCATCACGGACGCAGCACAGGAGCTGGCCGTTTATCACCACCCTGCGCTTGCGGTCATTGTTCTGGCTACCATCGTAGTAATCCCGGCCTTGTACCTGCTCTCGGTCTGCTGGATTCATATGAGCCTGGCTAGCCCCAGGCCGCTGCCCGGCAGCCTGTTCCTGGCTCGTTGGCTGCCGCGCATGCAGCCCTGGATGATGGCCGATGTTTTTGCCATCGCCGCCTTGGTAAGCCTGATTAAAATCATCGCCATGGCCCATATCCAGTTACTCTCCGCCTTCTGGACCTTTTCCGGCTTCGCCCTGATCCTGCTGATTACCGTTACTCGCATGAATACCATCGGCTTATGGCAGCGGTTACTCGGCGACCTGCAACAGCCGCCGCAGGCCCGCGCGGGTAAAACCGCCCAGGCTTTGGGGCTTATTGGCTGCGAATGGTGCGGACAGCTTCAGCCCCTAGGGCAATCCCACCGCTGCCATCATTGCCACAGCCCTTTGCATGAACGGCATCCTTTTAGCCTGCAACGGGTTTGGGCCCTACTGATCACCGCTATCTTATGCTGCATTCCCGCGCACCTGTTCCCCATCATGATCACCACCAGCCTGGGAAAGACCGAGCCGTCCACCATCATCGCCGGGGTGATGCTGTTTATTCGGCATGGCGACTGGCCCATCGCAGTGATTATTTTCACTGCCAGCGTGCTAGTGCCCTTCGGCAAGATCCTCGCTCTGAGCTGGTTATGTGTTGCCTCCCGACAACAACAAGCATTGGATATGAACAGCCAGATGAAACTGTATCGCCTCACCGAGTGGATTGGGCGCTGGTCGATGATTGATGTCTTTGTGGTGGCCATCATTGTCGCCCTGTTTCAGATGGGCAATATTCTTACCGTGATGCCTGGCATGGGAGGGGTCGCCTTCTCCGCCGTGGTCATTTTCACCATGCTTGCCGCCCACCAGTTCGACCCTCGGCTGATCTGGGATCAGCAACAACAGCTGCCCCCCACTCTTGAACCGGAGCATCAACCTTGAACCAACCTGACACGCCCACGTCACGCCGCCGGCTATCTGCGGTCTGGCTGATTCCTCTGATGGCCGCATTCATTGGGCTATGGCTGGTGTTCAGCTACCTTTCCAGCCAGGGGCCGATTATTACGTTGAAGCTGGAAGATGCAGAAGGCATTAATGCCGGCAAAACGGCGATAAAGATGCGTAATGTTCAAATAGGCGTAGTAGAAAGTGTCAGCCTCTCAGAAGACCTGAGCCATACTCTGCTCAGCGTGCAGATGCAGGCCGACACCGACCGCATGCTCTTTAGTGACGCCCAGTTCTGGGTAGTAAAACCCCGGGTAGGGCGTGAGGGCATCAGCGGCTTAAGTACCGTGCTGTCCGGGGCCTATATCGAATTACTGCCCGGCAGTAACGGCAAAAAAACCAAAACCTTTACCGTAAAAAACAGCCCGCCGCCGGAGAAAACGGGCGACGGCCTATTCCTGAAACTGGTCAGCGAGCCAGGCACCAACATCAACAACGGCGACCCGGTCAGCTTCCGCAGCCTGAAAGTAGGCCGCGTGGTCGAAACCCAATTTGATCGCCAAGCCAAACTATTCCGCCACCGTCTCTTTATCGAAAAGCCCTACGATGTATTGGTCAGCGAGAGCAGCCGTTTCTGGAAAGTCTCTGGCATCGGCTTCCAGCTGGATGCCAGGGGCTTTCAAGCCCAGCTCAGCTCGCTAGAAGCGCTGCTTGGTGGAGGCATTTCTTTTTCTGTGCCCGATTCCAGCATGGCCACCGGTGCACCGGTGGAAGATGGCCACCAGTTCGAATTGCATAACAGCCAGGAGAGCGCCCGAAGAGCACTTTATACCCAGACCTTAGACTACGTATTGCTGGTTGAACGCAGTGTGCGCGGGCTCAAAGCAGGCGCCCCCGTGGAATACCGTGGCATCCGCGTTGGCACCGTGGAACAGGTCCCCTGGGCTTTTGCCGAGCAAGGCCCCAACGCCATGACCGACAGCCCGATCCCAGTGCTAATCCGCCTGGAACCGCAACGGGTCAATCAACAATCCAACATCGCGTTAACTACCTGGAAAGAAGAAATCAGCCATATGGTTAACAATGGCCTTCGCGCCAGCCTCAAAGCCGGCAACCTGCTGACGGGCTCTTTATTTGTGGACCTAGCGTTCCACCAAAACGCCCCCACTACGGATACCTCTGCAACCTATAACTCCGTGCCAGTCATGCCATCCGTTGCCGGCGGCGGCTTGAGTAAGTTAGAAGACCAGCTCCATGCGTTGCTAAAAACGCTGAATGAACTGCCCATGAAGAATATGGCAGACAACCTCAATAACAATCTTAAACACTTGTCCGGCGTAACTGGGCGCATTGAATCCTTGCTGAATGACCCTGCGCTCAACACGTTGCCCCAACAAATTTCCAGCAACCTGGATGCACTGGACGCGACTCTACAAGGCTGGCAATCCGGCGGCGATGGCTACCAGGAGTTGCAAGGGACGCTGCAGAAACTGAACCGCTTGCTCGACAGCGCCGAGCCCCTGCTCGACACCTTGAATGAACAGCCCAATGCGTTGATCTTCCAGCGCCACCCAACCACCGACCCCCAACCCCGAGGCGCACAATGATCCGTCTGCTCGCCATCGCCGCTATTCTCTGCACACTGTGGAGCTGCAGCCACGCCCCCCAGCCATCGCCGCCGGGCTATGTGTTGCCTTCTGCCACGCTATCCGCGCATTCACCACTAACCATTAAGGTGGCGCTGGCTAACTACCTGAACCGGGGCGGAATTGTGATGCAACTCAGCGACAGCGAAATACAGGTGGCCCGCCACCATCGCTGGGCCGAGCCCTTGGCCACGCAGTTACAGCGCGCTCTGGAAGCCCGCATGACCACCGGTCATGAGCAAACTCTCACCGTGGAACTGACTCGTTTTCAAGGACTGCAAGGCGAAGACAGGGATGCCGCAGTTATTAGCGGGCGATGGACTCTGGCAGGAGACAACGGAGAAGTAGCAAAGGGCCGCATTCAATGGGAAGCCGCACTGGAGAACGGTGGCTATGCCAACCTGATAAGAACGTTGGATCGGGGCTGGCAGGCCGTGGCGGCAGAGATTGCCACCACCATTCATTGAAGGTGGGGCTTGCCTGCATTCCCTAATGCGTTGTCGGATTACGGCCTTCGCCTAATACGACCTACAAGGTGCTGCGGTTTTTGTAGGTCGTGTTAGCTGCGTAGCGGCGTAACCCGACAAAACGACATCAGAACACTACTGCACGCTTTTATCAGGCTGCGGCAGGGCAGGAAGATCCCCTGCAAGCTGAGCCAAACGTCGGTCGAAGACAGACATGGCCTTGCTGGTATCCCCCAGTGCCCGGTACAACCGCGCTAACTCAGCCAATGCCGTGGCACTCTGACTAGAGTTCGCCGCAGCCTCAAAGAAACCTTGAGCCTTACCCCACAGGCGCGCCTTCAACGCAACACGGCCAGCGGTGATCAAAACCGCCGCATTGCCGGGTCGTTCTACCAGCCACTTTTCTAGCACCTGCAACAGGTCATCGGGGGAAATATCGTCGATGGCTTCCAGCACCGGCGGCAAGCGATCATCCCATTGGCTAGCCAGTTGCTCGCGGACCAAATTCAGGGCACCACGGCCACCACCCAGCTGGGCCAAAAAACCCGCGTAACGGGCCACCATGGCCGGGTCGTTTTTCAGACGAACCGGCACGTCTTTCCACAGTTTGCGCAGCTCTTCGCGGCGGCTATCGGCATCGTTAAACCCCGGTTTGCGGGCGGTTTCTTGCAACCAGGCCAACCACGCTTTGCGCTCACGGCGGGCTTGATCGTTTTCACCAAAGGCGCGTTTCAAACGTGGCATCAGGCCGCACAGTGTTTGCCAGTCTTTCTGGCGTTCCAACACTTCGGCGTAGGTATTGAGAATGCGTTTGTTGCGCGGCGCCATGTCCGCCAGCACCTTCAATTCACTACGGGCCTGTTCCGGATGACCATCATCCAGTGCAAAGCGGGCTTTCATCAGGCCCGCCACCAGCCTTCCTCGGCGGTCGGCGCTAGCCTGCTCAAGGTACTGCTGCGAAACATCTACCTTGTCCTGCTCTTGGGCCGCTTCCGCCGCTAACAACCAGGCAACCAATGGCCAGTCGCCTTCTTCACCGGCCGCCGCCAGCAAGCGCTCAGCTTTTTCGAGCTCGCCATCCACCAACTGCAG
The DNA here is from genome assembly GCF_000524665.1 of Alcanivorax sp. 97CO-5. Classification (NCBI taxonomy): domain Bacteria; kingdom Pseudomonadati; phylum Pseudomonadota; class Gammaproteobacteria; order Oceanospirillales; family Alcanivoracaceae; genus Alcanivorax; species Alcanivorax sp. 97CO-5. The sequence continues at coordinate 127,608 of NZ_KI965908.1, read as the reverse complement.
AAAACCACTGCGCAAGCGGCGTTCAGCCACCTTTCTTTTCCAGCGACGGGTAGCGCGGACTGGCTCCATAAGGTTCCAGGCCGTATTACCCAGCAAAGTCAGCACCACCAGTGCCACCGCACCCAGCAAGGCCATTAGAACCACGAAGCCCAGCGTGGTATCCACTGACATGGTGTCGCGGATAATCAGCACATAACCGGAATCCGCTGCCATCCAACGCCCCAGCGCCAACGCGGCGACCAACGCAATAATAATCAGCAGGACGAGTTTCTTCATGCCTCGCCCTCCTTGCGTTTGAGAGCTTCAATTGCCGCCAAGCCATTACCGATCTGCGGCAACGCTTGGGCCACTTGGGCGCCGCTCATTTCCTTCAGGGTGGTCTGCATTTGTGCGGCACGGGGATCGTCACCACGGAACCATTGCTTGAGTGTCGACTCGGCACTTTCAACCGCCTGACGGTAGGCGTCAGCACGCCCCTGCATCAGTGCAAGCTGCGCCTGCTGCAGGCTGCCATCCAAAGTCAGACGCACCAGTGCGGCCTGCTCCCCCGACAATGGCAGAGGTACCGCACTGTCATGGCGGCGCACGGTTATCGGCATCCGGTCGATCACACTCTGCCACCAACCCTGATCCACTCCCGGCTGGTCACGTTCCGATGGCAATGCTTCTGCCGGTACAGCCAGTTCGACTACCAGCTCTCGCAACGCGCCCAAACGCAACACCATGCCCTGCACATCCACCTGGCTGGCGCCACTGAGAATTTCCATATCCATGGCCAGTGCTTTGCGGGCCGGCAACACTGCTGGATCACCTAGGCGAGCCAAGACCTCATCTGCGGCCTTTAACAAACGGCGTGCTGCCAACGTATCTTGGGTAAGCAACAGTCTCTGGCTGGCCAGACTCGCCAGTGCCCGGGCCTCATTGATCAACCACAGTCGCTGCCCACCGCTTTTTATATCGGTCAAGGCTGCGCGGTCGTTGGTCATCTGCGCAGCTAGCTTGGCCTGCCGTTTTTCTAAGTCAGATAATGCGGCCTGTACTTGGCGATGCTGACTGGTCAGCTCACTTTTCACTGTCGCCACCTGATCGGCAAGGCCGCTCTTTTCGTTCTTCAGCCGGGTAAACTCCTGCCACCCCCACCAGCCAGCAGCGCCAAGTGCAACCAGCACCACCAATACAAGCAGCACAGCCAGAAGGCTTACCCCGGTTTGGCGGAAAAAAGGACGATCCTGCGTCATATCAGCTCCGTTGTTGTCGTAAGCGAGGCCAGCGCAACACTCAATTGCGCAGCGGCGATACCCGATCTCATTGCAAAAACCTTAAAGTGACCGCCCATTGCTGTCCAATCATTACCGTTACCGGCAAGGAAAAAAAGGCCTGCACACTATTTTACCTTTTGGTAAATGTTTATATCTTCTTCTTAATCTATCGTGGCGACCGCAACAAGGGCAGACAACATGTCTTCATCGTGGGCGCTAGCGGCTACAGACACATCCCCGGAATGCTCAGCGCGCACCACGTCAGCCACTCGCTCCCCCGCAGCCACCACGCCACAGCACGGCGGCACCGAGCCGCCGATTGCTTGCCAGCCCTGTACGCTGGTAATCATAACCCAGTCGGTCTCTGCCGGGATTAGAACTGGGCTTGCGGCCTTTCGGCGATAAAAAGCCAACGCATCCACTCTCGCCCCTCGGGACTGCAGCGTTTGCGCCAACAGTTCCCGGCCGCTGTCACCCCGGCAAATCAGAATCTGTTTTTCAACCAGCTGCTGCAGGCAAGGCAACGCCAGCACCGCTTCGGTATTAAACCCTTGCTGCGGCACGGTGGCAGGCAAGTGCCAGCTTTCCAGCTCTGCTGCAGTAGCACGACCCACCGCTAGCCAGTGCACCCCAACGGGCCACTGGGGCCACAGGTCAGCCATGGCCGACAGGGCCAGACGGGCAGCATTTACACTGGCGAAAAACACCGCATGATAACCATCCAGCTCCATCAGGGTACGCTGCATGGTGTCATCCACCGTTATCGGTTCGATAACCAGTGCCGGCTGGTGAAGCGGCTGATACCCTGCCTCAACCAACAGGGCCATCAGCCGCTGCTGCTGACCTTCAGGGCGGGTGACGACAACCCGTTGCTGTCGGCCTTGATCGTTCATTGGCGAGCGTACAAGGCCTTCAAAATTTCATCCGCGCCCTGGGCCAATAACTGCTCAGCAATATCGATACCCAGTTCCGCGCCTTGGCCGCGGGGAGCGGTTCCTTCTGCGCGCAATACCCGGCTACCATCTTCTTCTGCCACCAAGCCACGTAGCCACAACTGGCCATCTTCAAGCAGAGCAAAACCCGCGATCGGCACCTGACACCCCCCTTCGAGGCGCCGGTTCATGGCCCGTTCGGCCACCACCCGATCCCAAGTATCCACGTCACTCAGCGGTGACAGCAACTCAATGGTGCTCTCATCACCCTCACGACACTCGATACCCACGGCGCCTTGCCCCACTGCGGGGAGCGATTCTTCCGGAGGCATTTCGTAACGAATGCGATCGTGCATTTCCAGGCGCTTAAGGCCCGCGGCGGCAAGGATAATGGCATCGAAGTTACCCGCATCCAGCTTGCCCAGCCGGGTCTGCACATTACCGCGGAGACTGTTGACGACCAAATCCGGGCGATTGGCTTTTACCTGAGCCTGGCGACGCAGGCTGGAGGTCCCCACGCAGGCACCATGGGGCAGCGAAGATAGGCCGTCGAACGTGTTGGAGACAAAGGCATCCCGGGGATCTTCACGCTCACAAATCACTGGCAACGCAAAACCCGGTGGCAATTCCATTGGCACATCTTTCATGGAATGCACGGCAATATCCGCGCGCCCATCCATCATCGCCTCTTCCAGCTCTTTGACGAATAATCCTTTGCCACCAATCTTTGCCAGCGGGGTATCGAGAATCTTGTCGCCCTGAGTCTTAATCCGCACCAGCTCCACGCGCAATCCCTCATGCAGGCTTTCCAGGCGCTGCTGAACATACTCGGCCTGCCAAATAGCCAACGGGCTGGAACGGGTAGCGATACGCAAGATTTCGCGGGACATGGGGCACTCTAAGGGTTGTGAATTTAGATCGACAGTCTATCAGTTTAACAAGCTTCAAGCCTCAAGCCACAGCGGCATAGAAAAGCGGATGCCATTTAAATGCGCGGCGCCAAGCCCTCCCTGGGCTCGACCCCATGCCTGCAAAAAAAAAGTTTAAAACCACGCCGTCACTTACAGCTTAGCGGCTACCTGTTGCCATAGACGGCAACGGCAGACTCCGCCAACTCTAAAAGAAATCCCGGGATTAATAATCGACTCAGCGCCCCCTCCATTACGGGGGACACTCATGCGCGCATTCACATTGCCATACAGAAAACCAGCAACCAACGGAGCGGAAGCCTGTTGGCTCCGTCATTAAAACCCGTTAAAGATTCTGCAACACTCGGCGCAACCCTGCCACATGGCGCCGGCTCACAGTCAATCGCTCATCCACCCCGCGCAGGCGAACCTGATGGTGGCCTGCGGTGGCCATTTCCATACCTTCAATAAAGTTCAGAGCCACTAGTGCATTGCGGTGAATACGTACGAACTGATCACCGAATTCGGCTTCCAATTCTTTGAGGGTTTCATCAATCAGCACTTCGCCTTCGCTAAAGCACACCGTCACGTATTTCTGATCTGCCAGGAAATAACGCACGCTGTTCACAGGCACCAGCTCCAGCCCCCGATGGGTGCGGGCGCTGATATGGCCTCGACGACGCGGCTTGTCCTCACTCACTTCGCCACTAATTTCTGCCAGCTGAATCCTATTGAGCGTTTTCGCCTTGTTAAGCGCGGCAGTCAAATCCGCGGCATTAACGGGCTTGAGCAGGTAATCCACCGCATGCACACGGAACGCTTGCAGGGCATGCTCGTCATAGGCCGTACAGAAAATCAGTGCCGGCGGGTTATCCATCTTGCTCAGATGCTCCGCCGCTTCCATTCCATCCATTTCCGGCATGCGGATATCCATTAACACCACATCCGGTTTACAGGACTGAGCCTCAATAATGGCTTCACGGCCATTGCCCGCCTCAGCCACCACCTCGGCGTTTTCGATCTTGTCGACCAGTCGTTTCAGCCGGTCGCGAGCCAGTTGCTCGTCGTCGCAGACAAGTACCCGCATAAGTCTCATCCTTTTATTGCAGCGGATATTGGATTTCGATCTCATATTCTTTTTTTTGCGGGCGGGATTCCACCGCCACATGATCACCGTATAGAGCTTCCAGCCGATGACGTATATTTTCCAATGCCATGCGATTGCCTTTGTGATGCCCATCGCCTTCCGGCTTGGGATTGCTCACCGACAGCACCAGATTACCATTGTGAGCGAGGGCACGGATCGTCACCATGCCCCCCGCAGATAATGGCTGTATGCCATGATAAATGGCATTTTCAAGCAAAGGTTGCAAGGTTAATAACGGAATCTTCAAGGATTTTGCATCCACCTGAATGTCCCATTCCACCTGCAAACGCTCCCCCATCCGCAGCTGCTCGATGTGGATATAACGCCGACACAACTCAAATTCTTCTTCCAAAGAAGCCTCGTTACCACTGTTTTTAAGGCTTGCTCGGAACAGTACCGACAGATCCTCCACTACCTGCTCTGCCGCATCCGGGTCCACCGCGATAAGGCTGGCAATAATATTCATGGAGTTAAACAAAAAGTGCGGGCGAATCCGTGATTGCAGCGCTTGGATGCGCGCCTGCAATTCCGCCTGGTCCTTCTGACGCAACTGCTCCTGCACATAGAAATAGCGCATAACCAAACCCGCGATAATCGCTGCGATTAAGCCGTTAACCAAGGTTTCAGTCGACCACAACCCTATATCCAGCCCTTCTCCACTGGCCCAGCCCATCACCAGCCGAGCTAAGAAACTGAACAGCAAGGTATCGATAACCACCAGCAACACCACCACAGTGGAGGTCCAGGCAGGCGGCAAGCGGTTAAGCCTGCCTCGCAGCTGACAGATCAGCGCGGCAGAACTCAGCCCCACCCATTGCACAAACAAGGAGGTAACCGCCAGCCGCCCAACGCTAAAATCGTCGTAGTAAGTGGCCACCAACGTCACCACCAACGCCATTAACTCGGCCACCACCACCACCACCAACACGGCACGGGTACTGCACAAGTCAGGCAGAAAACTGTTATTCGCCGGGACATCCATTGCCACCTGCGCACTCCTTTAATACGGAAAAAGGCCTAATTATGAATATGTTATACCTGAATGAACCGCCACTCCCAAGAAATACTCTCCCCCTGCTATACTTGCGCCCCCGCAAACCAAGCGTTGAGCAAGTACGATGACTGACAAGCAGCAGAACAAACTCTGGGGCGGCCGCTTCAGCGAGTCCACCGACCAGTTCGTGCAAGAATTCACTGCCAGTGTGAACTTCGACCGGCGCATGTACCGTCAGGACATCTACGGCTCTCAGGCTCATGCAACCATGCTTGCGGAAGTGGGCGTGCTCACCAATGAAGAGCGCGACGCCATTATTGTGGGCCTGCGTGAAATCCAGCTGGAAATCGAAAACGGCGAGTTCCAGTGGTCCGTAGCACTGGAAGATGTGCACATGAACATCGAAGCCCGGCTCACCGACAAGATCGGCATCACCGGCAAGAAGCTGCACACCGGTCGTTCGCGTAACGACCAAGTGGCCACCGACATTCGCCTGTGGCTACGTGACGAATTGCTGATTCTGGAAGAACAGTTCCTGCACCTCATGCAAGGCCTGCTTAACCTGGCCGAGCGCGAAGCCGCCACCATCATGCCTGGCTTCACCCACCTGCAGACAGCCCAGCCGGTGACCTTCGGGCATCACCTGCTAGCGTGGTTCGAAATGCTCAAACGCGACCGGGAACGTCTGCTGGACTGCAAGAAGCGGGTTAACCGTATGCCGCTGGGGGCCGCCGCCTTGGCCGGCACCACCTACCCGATTAACCGGGAGCGCACCTGCGAGCTTCTCGGTTTTGACGGCGTCTGCGAAAACTCCCTGGATGCAGTGAGCGACCGGGATTTCGCCATTGAATTCTGCGCGATGGCGGCACTGACCATGACTCACTTGTCACGGATCAGCGAAGAGCTTGTGCTGTGGACCAGCGCCCAGTTCAACTTTATCAACCTGCCCGACCGCTTCTGCACCGGCAGCTCCATCATGCCGCAGAAGAAAAACCCGGACGTGCCTGAACTAGTGCGAGGCAAGACCGGCCGCGTTAATGGCCACCTGATCAGCCTGCTAACCCTGATGAAGAGCCAGCCGCTGGCCTACAACAAGGACAACCAGGAAGACAAAGAGCCGCTGTACGATGCCGTGGATACTCTCAAAGGCAGCCTGCGCGCCTTCGGTGACATGATCCCTGCGTTGGAACCCAACCGTGAAGTGATGCGCGAAGCGGCCCGTCGCGGTTTCGCCACGGCCACCGATCTGGCGGATTACTTGGTACGCAAAGGCATCGCCTTCCGCGACTCCCACGAGATCGTCGGCAAGGCGGTGGCTTATGGCGTAGAGAAAAAGAAGGATTTGGGCGACATGTCCTTGTCGGAACTGAAGCAATTCAGCGACCAAATCGAAGACAACGTGTTCGAAGTATTGACTCTGGAAGGCTCCGTGAGCGCCCGTAACCACATCGGCGGCACCGCCCCCGACCAGGTCCGCGCCGCTGTGGCCCGTGCCCGCGAGGCGCTGGACAACACCTAAGCCGGGCAACAGCAAGGCGGGAGCTTCAGTCTTTCCGCCTTGCTGTTGAGCTGGTGGCTAGGGCCGAGTTATTCGCCGCCCAGGTCCTCACCATTGGCTTCTGGCTGATACTCCACCGCAAGAATCTCCAGCTTCAAAACCTTGCCGTTGGGCGCCGGCCAATCAATGCTTTGGCCCACCGACAACCCCAACAACGCTGCACCCACCGGCGCCAGGATCGACACCCGCTGCGGCCCAGTATCGTGCGGATATACCAGCGTCAGGCACATTTCCCGGCCACGGCCCTGCTCCCGGCAACGAATCCGCGAATTCATGGTGACCACATCCGCTGGCATATCCTTTGGCTCAACCACCGTGGCGCGCAACAACTCCTCCTCTAGGCCATCAGCCACTTCGCCATCCACATCGGACAGCAGCGCCTCCAAACGGGCAACATCCAGACGAGACACGGTAATGACGGGAAGCGCCATGATTTTCTCCTTAACGTAAAACGCCCCACACGAGCACGGGTCCGTAATGCCGAAATCATTCAGGCACAGATTGGACACTCATGCGGAAGGGGCGAAAAGATCAACAGAAATGGGTCCACATTACGCAGACTATGAACCGATAGTAGACCTGATCTGTTTTTTCTCAAGCGGCGTTATCGGACACCCCCCTGCATTACCTCTAGAGTCGCGAACCGTTATACTTCTCCCCAGCAAACGGAGCCCCCCATGCGCACATTCAGCCTGTTACTGTTCCTGCTGTTGGCCGGTTGCGGCCAAAAAGGTCCGCTGTATTTTGACCAACAGCGCAACGCGTCAACGCCGGCCAGCAACGCCGAGCCGTCGCAAACCAACGCAGACAGTGACGACACACAAGACAAAGAGGACGCTGACGCGTCAGCACAGGACTAATCATGGATCATTTTCAGTACCGCGACGGAGAATTGTTTGCCGAAGAGCTGCCGGTAGAGCAACTGGCGGACCGCTTCGGCACGCCGCTCTATCTGTATTCCCGGGCGGCGTTGGAACGTCACTACTTGGCGTTCGACGAAGCGTTCGGTGATCATCCTCATCAGGTGTGCTATGCGGTAAAAGCCAACTCCAATCTGGCCGTGCTGAATGTACTAGCCCGGGTCGGCGCGGGTTTCGACATTGTTTCCGGTGGCGAACTGGAACGCGTGCTGCGTGCCGGCGGCGACCCAGACAAAATTGTTTTCTCCGGAGTCGGCAAAACCGCCAACGAAATGGCCGCCGCCCTGAAAGCCAACATCCACTGTTTCAACGTGGAATCCGCCGCGGAACTGGAATTGCTGAACCTGGTGGCCGGCGAGCTGGACCGGGAGGCGCCGATCGCCATCCGCGTGAACCCGGATGTGGACGCCCAGACCCACCCCTATATTTCCACCGGTTTGAAAGACAACAAGTTCGGCGTGGACATCACTAAAGCCCCCGCCTTGTATCAACGAGCCGCTGAGTTACCGCACATCAAGATACTGGGCATCGATTGCCATATCGGCAGCCAGCTCACCAAACTCGATCCATTCGAAGCGGCCTTGGAGCGGGTATTGAAACTGCTGGCCCAACTGCAAGAGCACGGCATCGAGATTCATCATTTGGATTTAGGTGGCGGCCTAGGCGTGACCTACGACGACGAAACTCCCCCGGATCGCTCGGACTATGTGCAGGCCTTGCTCAAGCACATTCCCGGCGAGCTTCCCGTGCACATCGAACCAGGGCGCTCCATTGCTGCCAATGCAGGAATTTTTGTTACTCAAGTGCTGTTTCTGAAGCCCACCGAGCACAAAAATTTCGCCATCGTCGACGGCGCCATGAACGATCTGATTCGCCCCAGCCTCTACTCCGCCTGGCAGAACATTGTACCGGTAAAACCCCACGAGGCGGACTGCCGCAACTGGGATATTGTCGGGCCAGTGTGCGAAACCGGCGACTTCCTGGGCAAGGACCGGGCCCTGGCACTGGAGACCGGCGACCTGCTAGCCGTGCGCAGTGCCGGCGCCTACGGCTTCGCCATGGCCAGCAACTACAACAGCCGCAACCGCCCCGCCGAAGTCATGGTGGATGGCGACCAGGCCTTTGTCGTGCGGCAAAGGGAAACCTATGACGAACAATTGAAACTGGAATCGTTACTGCCATAGCAGTAAACGCAGCACGTTTCATGCGCAAAGGGTTTAAAAGAAAAGGCGGCCAGGCCGCCTTTTCTTTTTGTTCATAGTGATCCGGTTTTATACACCTCTTGAGGGGGCGCTAACCGCAGCACCTTGACCCCCAGCCAGGCATAAACCAACGCCAACACCGGGTTGATCAGATTAAAGAACGCGTAGAAAAGATAATCGGTCACCGGCACCAGCAATACCGATTGCATGTAGGCACCGCAGGTGTTCCAAGGGATAAGCGGGCTGGTGATAGTGCCACCATCTTCTAGCGCACGGGACAGATTCACTGGCGCCAGGCCCTGTTTTGCATAGGCTTCACGGAACATCCGGCCAGGCATAATGATAGAAATGTACTGGTCAGCAGTAAGAATATTGCTGCCAAAACAGGTGGCCAATGTGGCGGCGATCAACCCCGCTGCGCCCTTAACCGCCCCCAGCAGCCCTTCGATTAAGCGAGCAAGAAACCCTGCGTGCTCCATCACCGCACCAAAGGTCATCGCACAGATAATCAGCCACACGGTATTGAGCATGGACGCCATGCCGCCGCCAGACAGCAGGTTATTCAACGTCGCATCGCCGGTTTCCACGGTGATGCCCTGGTAAAAGGTCTGCCAAACCACTTTCAAAGACGCCACCCAGCCGGGTGCCGGCTCGCCAGCTTGCACCGCAATCGCCTGCGGCTGAAACATCAGAGCCCAGATCCCACCCAATAACGCGCCCAGAAAAATCGCCGGTAAGGCCGGCATCCGCTTGAGCGCCAGCACCAACAACACCAGCAATGGAATCAGGTGCAGCAAGGAAATATCAAACTGGCTTTCCAGCCCCTGTAGCAGCGGGGTAATTCGGTCCACTGTGTCGCCGGCAACGTCCGTATTCAGCCCCATCACCAAAAAAATCAGCAAGGCGATGACAATGGAGGGCACCGTGGTCCACAACATCAGGCGAATATGCTCAAACAGTTCCGAACCCGCCACCGCCGGAGCTAGGTTAGTGGTCTCAGACAACGGAGAAATCTTGTCACCAAAGTAGGCACCGGAGACCACCGCACCGGCCGCCACCGGCAACGACAACCCCAGCCCGCTGGCCACCCCGATCAACGCCACCCCCACGGTGGCCGCCACGGTCCAACTGGAGCCGATACTCAGGGCGATAATCGCGCAGATCAAACAGGCGGCCGCATAAAACAGGGCCGGATTCATCAACTCAAGACCAAAATAAATGAGCGAAGGCACGATGCCTGCCAACCGCCAGGTACCGATCAGGGCCCCCACACTGAGTAGAATCAGCACCGCACCCAACGCCACCGAAATACCCTTAATCATGGCGGTTTCGATTTCCCGCCAAGTCAGGCCATTTTTAAATGCGATTAATGAGGCAAGGCCGGCACAGATCAGCAAGGCAATCTGGTTGGGACCGGAGGAGGCACTATCGCCGTACAAATAAACCGCCGACGCCAGTAACACCACCAGTACTACGATCGGCAGCAGAGCATCCAGCAAGGAGGGGCGGCGGTATCGGGATTCGGTCATAGCGGCAACATTCAGCGGCTGAGCTTTCCGTTATACCCGACAGGCCACCAGTAAGCACATATCATCGAGGCAGAAAGCGGCGCTAGCCGGCGATGCTGGCCAGCGCTTTCAGCGCTTCACCGTCCAACCGGTAGCGAACCCATTCTGCTTGAGGTTGCGCCCCTAGGCTTTGATAGAACTCCATGGCCGGGGTATTCCAGTCCAGCACGCTCCATTCGAAGCGGCCGCAGTCACTGTCCACGGCAAGGGCCGCCAGTTTCGCCAACAGAGCCTTACCAACCCCTGCCCCGCGCGCTTGCGGTTCCACGAACAGGTCTTCCAAGTACAGGCCATTGCGGCCCTGCCACGTGGAGTAGTTAAAGAAATAGATGGCTAGCCCGACAATACGGCCGCCCTGTTCCGCGACCATGGCATGGGCCGTGGCGTCATCACTAAACAGAGTGGCAGCCAGCTGTGCTTCGTCAGTGGTCACCTGCTCTTCGGCTTGCTCATAACGCGCTAAATCGCGAATCAGGCGCAGCAGATCTCCCACGTCCTCACGGCCGGCCTGGCGCAGGGTGACGGTCATTGCGGGTTTTCGCCGGTCAGCATTTTCACCGTGGTATGGCCATTGGCATCGCACAGCGCCTCTTTCAACAGCGGCATAGCCTGTGCCATGTGCTGGGCCAACGTGTACGGCGGGTTAATGATCAGCATGCCGGTGCCGGTCATGCCACGGCCAGAGGCATCCGGGCGCACACAACATTCCACTCGTAGCAGGTTGGGAATTCCCGCCTTTACGAAACGGCGGATAAAGCTCTCGGTGCGGTTGCGATCCAACACCGGATACCAGATGGCATAGGTCGCCGTAGCAAACCGCTCCATGGCCATTTGCACGGCAGGCAATACACCGTTGTAATCCGCCTCCATTTCATAGGAAGGATCAATCAACACCAACCCTCGTCGATGACGCGGCGGCAACAGGGCTTTAAGCCCGTGCCAGGCATCATCCTTGAGGACTTGCACGCGCTTATCGTCAGCAAACTCGCGCTTGAGCAGCGTAAAATCGGTGCTATGCAGCTCAGTACATTGCAGCACGTCCTGCTCACGCAGCAGGCTAGCACTGATTTGCGGCGAGCCGGGATAATCCATCAGCCGTCCCACCGGATTCAGCTTTTCCACCAGTGACACATATTGATCAATCACACCCACTCCGGTGCGCTTACCAAATAGCTTGGCAATGCCATCCTGGTACTCACCGGTCTTTTGCATGTGCTCGCTGGCAATGGCATAGCTGCCCGCCCCCGCGTGAGTATCGTGGACAGTGAAGGGCTTATCCTTCTTTTTCAGGTATTCAATGATGGCCACCTGCACAATGTGCTTGAGCACATCCGCAAAATTCCCGGCGTGGTAACTGTGACGATAGGAAAGCATGTTTGCTGCCTGCAAGAGTGTGAGGCCGCATTGTACACCTGACGAGCGGGCTCGCGCATAGCCAAGGCGCCCCATCGAGAATGATAGAGTGGAAAGTTGAAACACCGCTAATCGCGCAGGCTCTCCGCCACCCAACCCCTGACGCCACCGCCACGGCAGAGTACAATGGCCTTTTACCCTGTAGCGGACACTTGCGATGAACCTGCGCTTTACCAAAATGCACGGCCTGGGCAACGATTTCATGGTCATCGACGGCATTCGACAGTCATTGCCAGAAACCGGCCTGCCTTTGCCTGCGGATGAAATACGCCGGCTGGCCGACCGCAAGTTTGGCGTGGGTTTTGACCAGATGCTAATTGTGCAGCCCGCCCAGGGCGATGCGGACTTCCGCTACCGGATCCTGAATGCCGATGGCTCCGAAGTGAGCCAATGCGGTAATGGTGCCCGCTGCTTCGCCCGTTTTGTGCGCGAACAGGGACTCACCGACAAAAAATCTATTCGCGTGGAAACCGCTGCAGGGCAAATGACCCTGTCTGTGACCGACGATGATCAGATCACCGTAGACATGGGCGCCCCTCGCTGGGCGCCAGACGCCATCCCCATGACCGCCAAAGCCGAAGCAGACAGCTATTTCCTGGTGTCCGGCACGCAGGCCTGGGAAGTGGGCGCTGTAGGCCTGGGCAACCCCCACTGCACCTTACTGGTGGAAAATGTGGATACCGCCCCTGTAGATACCGTCGGCCCGCTACTGGAAAGCCATGAACAGTTTCCCGAGCGGGTGAACGTGGGCTTTATGCAGATCGTCAACCGCAACGAGATCCGCCTTCGCGTCTACGAGCGCGGCGCAGGGGAAACCCTGGCTTGCGGCTCCGGTGCCTGTGCCGCAGTGGTGATCGGCCAACGCCGGGACTGGCTGGATGACACCGTCACCGTGCACCTACCCGGCGGCACCCTGCACGTCTGCTACGATGGGCAAGGCGGCATCCAGATGACAGGCCCCGCCAGCCATGTCTATGATGGCGCTATTGAGATCGCGCTTTAGCAAACGATTGAAAGCTCGGTGATGTCAGTGCCCACTGACCGGAACGAAAAACAAAGGACAGGATTGATGACGGATCAAACTCCAGCCAGCGCCGACCAGGTTGCCACCTATCTGCGTGACCATGCCGATTTCTTTCAGCATCGCCCGGAGCTACTGGAATTGTTACGTCTCCCAGACCCCAAAGGCGAGGCGGTTTCCCTACTGGAACGTCAGGCCGCCATTCTACGTGAGCGCAACACCGAGCTGCGCGATCGACTCAATGGCCTGCTGGATGTGGCCCGGGAAAACGATCACCTGTTCGACAAGACCCGCCGCCTGACACTGGCCCTGCTGGAAGCCCGCGGCCCCGAGAAGCTGTTTCGCAATTTGCTCACCAGCCTGAGCAGCGACTTCCATTGTGACCAGGTAGCCCTGATGCTGTACGACCGGGAAGTGCCCATTCTCGGCGACCTGCGCAACCAGATCCGCTGCGTGGACAGCGATGCCCTGCCCAGCGCCCTGAACCACCTGCTGCGCAGCGGCAAAGCCGTGTGCGGCGCCATGCGCACAGAAGAAATGGACGCCCTGTTCCAAGATAACGCCACCGATATCCGCTCCGCCGCCATGGTGCCACTGGAATACCAAGGCCGCTTGGGCCTGCTGGCCATTGGCAGTAAAAGTGCCATGCACTTCCGCAGCTCCTTAGGCACCTTATTCATTAGCCATATCGGCCAGGTACTCAGCCGCAGACTCCACGAAGTGGTGCGCCAATACCCCCACCAAGCAGCCAAAAAAACCAGCGACATTAGCTGATAAAGGACCGTTAACCGTGGATAGCGATAGCCATAACACACTGCAAACGGTTAACGCCTTCCTAACCCACTTGGCCAGCGAGCGTCGCCTCTCACCGCACACCGTAAACGGCTATCAACGGGACCTGATCGAAGCCCGAACATTACTCGGCAGCCAACCCTGGGACACCCTCACCGTCCACGACATGCGCAGCCTCGCCGCCTCGCTACACCGCCAAGGGAAAAGCGGCAAAACTATTCAGCGCATGCTTTCCACCCTGCGTACGTTTTTCCGTTACCTGATGCGTGAAGGGCTTGCCCGCGACAACCCGGCCATAGACATTCGCGCCCCGAAAAGCGGTAAACGCCTGCCCAAAGCACTGGATGTAGATCAAGTCAGCCATTTGCTGGATGCCGGCACCAGCAACAGCGAACCCCTAGCCCTGCGCGATCAAGCCATAATGGAACTGCTCTATGCCTGCGGCCTGCGTTTGGCCGAACTGCTTAGCCTAAACCTAGACAGCATTGATCTGCATGAAAGCCAACTTTTGGTCACCGGTAAAGGCAACAAGACCCGGCAACTACCAGTGGGAAAACCCGCCCTCACCGCCGTGCGCCGCTGGTTGCAAGTGCGTCCCATGCTGATCAAAAGCAGCGACCAGAACGCTCTTTTTATCAGCAAAAACGGCCGGCGGCTGTCTCCTTCCAGCGTACAACAGCGGCTTAAACGCCATGCTCTGGAGCGGGGGCTCGATGCCCATCTACATCCGCACAAATTACGCCACTCCTTCGCCACACACCTGCTGGAATCCTCCGGCGACTTGCGGGCAGTGCAGGAACTGCTCGGCCACGCAGACTTGGCCACCACCCAGGTTTACACTCACCTGGATTTCCAACACTTAGCTCAGGTCTACGACGGAGCACACCCAAGAGCCCAGCGCCGCAAGGACGATGACGAATAAGCCTTGGCGCCTAACGCTGGGCACACAATGCTTGGCGCCAGTGAACCTGTATGCTGCCATTAAGCGTTTTACGGTAAACTACCCACCATGAGCATGCTCAAGCTGATCACTTTTGATCTAGATAATACTTTGTGGCCCGTGGATGAAGTGATTCGTCACGCTGAAAAAACCTGCAGTGACTGGATCGCCGCCAACCACCCGGATGCCGCCGCTGCGCTGAGTGCCGAACGGGTACGTGCGGTGCGCACGGCACTGCTTAAGGAAAAACCCGAGTATCTGGATAATCTAACCGCCCTGCGCCAAGACGCCATGAGTCGCGCCTTCACCGAGCACGGTTTCCAGCAAAAACAAGCCCGCCGCATCGCCATGGATGCCTTCAAGGTATTCCATGAAGCGCGCAACCAAGTGAGCTTCTTTCCCGGTGCCCGTGAGGTATTAGAGCAGCTCGCCGACAGCTACATCCTAGGTGCACTCACCAACGGCAATGCCGACCTGAAGATGATTGGTATTGCCGACCTGTTCGCTTTTCATCATTCAGCAGAGACCATAGGCAAGCGCAAGCCGGCGCCGGACATGTTCGCCGCCGCCCTGAGTTCCGCCGGGGTTCACGCACACCAAGCTGTACATGTTGGCGACCACCCCTTGGAAGATGTGCACGCGGCCCGTGAGCACGGCATGCATTCGGTCTGGGCCAACCTAATCAACCTGCCCTGGCCGGTTGAACTAGACCAGCCCCGTCACCATATTCATAACCTGCATGAGCTGCCAGATCTGGTGCCGCTCTTTGATGACTGACTGCGGAAACCCCAATGCCCCAACGCCAACAACTCGTTGCCCTGCTTGATGACCTGCAAGTAGAACTGGATCAGCAAGGCCTGTGGGCCGCACAGCCACCGGCACCGTCGGCCTTCAACAGCAGCACACCGTTTTTTGCCGACACCATGAATTTCAGCGAATGGCTGCAATGGGTTTTTGTGCCGCGCTTCCGAGCGATTCTAGAAGGAGACCACCCCTTGCCTGGGCAATGCGACATCGCCCCCATGGCAGAGGAAGCCCTGAAAGGCCTGGAGCAGGACGTAACGGAGGTCATCAGCCTGCTCAAACGTTTCGACGACCATTTCTGAAAATGTCACTGGCAGCCCGCATCATAAAATAGCCCGGACGGGCTCAGCCCCAGCAACGCTTCAACCGACACCGTCAATTATAGTCGTCGCTTTCAGAGTGCCAGTTGAGCATTTCGATGCGACCACACAGAGAAAATCATTCGTTCCGCTCGCCAATCAGCCGCACGGGACCGCGCCCGTTACCCCGCCTCGCTACGCGCCTATAGGGGCCCCGTAGAAAGCGCTGAAACCAAGGGACTATCGCGTCTTTCCAATCCCTCAATCCCTCAATCCCTCAATCCCTCAATCCCTCAATCCAGTTGAGCGTGGCATTAACGAATAACGCTGTCTTTCAATAAAGCGCGCCAGCCGCTTTCGTTACTATCGCCGGCGGACAAGGTCCACAACCATTCGCCGCGGGAATCCAGCGCTTCCAGCGCCGTCACTACCTGCCCATCCCCGGGTCTACGCAGCCGCCATAAGCTATCCATTTTCGCCATATCCAGCGACACCAGCGCGCCGTTATGGGCTAAATGACAATGACTACCTTGCCAACGCGGCGACGACCAAGGGGCGGTCATGCACAATCGCACGCCCTGATTACCCACACAAAGAGTGGTTGCCGCATCCCTGCTAGCCGCTTCTGCCAACACTGCCGGCAATGTTTCTGGTCGTACCTGGCAAGCAAAACTGTCGCGCACCGATCGGTACAACACTGCGCGCTGCTGCTGACACCGCTGCAGCAACCCGGCAAAATCATCGTCGTCAGCACTGCGTGCCCAATCACTTTCCAGCTGACTCAACGAGCCCAGATCACGGTTAGCCATGCGCGGTAGCAATGTCGGCAAACTCAGGGTCTGCTGATCGGGATGAAGCATGGCGCACACTAGCTCTTCGAAAGCCAACCCACCGCTGGCCGGCGCCACCGCTATCTGCTGTAACGGCTGACCGTTACGATCAAAGAACACCAAGCTGCGAGCTGGGAGTGCACCGGTAGGTTCCAACACCGCCAGCACCGAATGCCACTGGCCAACCTGCAAACTCTGCCGTAAACGACAGCGCTCACCCACGGATTCCAGCCACCATTCACCAGCAACGTCCGATTGCCCATCCTTGAGTGCGGGATAGTGCATGCTCTGGGAAATTCTCGAGCCACTGGAGAAGGTGGTCACCACCAATGAACCCAACCGATACAACGCCTTGAGAATGGCCAGGGGTTCATCTTGTAAGCGCAAAACTCGATCACCGAGGGCCGCACCGCACTGGCGTAGTAGTGGCGATGTCGCTGGAGCCGAGGGCCACGTCATAACAGACATATTGCCTCCAAAAAATATCGCAGCAAACAACACGCTTTACGCCATAACGCGCCAACAGGATTCAGGTGATTGATTGCCTTTTGGCCGCACCGAACGGTTTGGGTCGACTGCAGCCATGACACTCACACAGATCCTGTGCGCGTTGTAGTAGCGGCATGTTGCCGTGCGAAGAGCCTTAAATTAGGTGTGGAACGCTGGCTGCGGCTGGCTGATCCACGTCAGGGAGAACGATAAATAAACGCAACAACACAAAGAAAACGTTTCTCGTGTCTAGGCCCAGATCACGCGATGAAAGGGATTATCACGGGCGCAAGGCGTTAAACCCGACAACGCAACCGTCGCATTATTGACGCGTTAGTGATGTCACGAGCCACATCACTTTGTCAAAATCAGTTTATTGTTGGACGTACGACGCAACTGGTAACGCTCACCGGCATGTTCAATCCACAATTTGCCTTGATGGTTGAGCAACAGACTGCTTGCCACCGCACTTTCAGCATTAATGGCGACCTGTCGTGTAGTAGTGGTAACGTTCTTTTTTAGCTGAGACATACTGACCTCCATTTCATATATGAGAATCATTATCATTATTGATTGGATGTTCGTCAACGCCTTATTCTCATTTTCTAACCACGCGCTCATTCCAATGGCCAACCTTGGCACTGCGCCGCCCCCCACGCCCTATTTCCCCCTTTAAAACCACAATCCAAAAGACCGCCGGTGCATTCATTGCTGCATTACATCAAAAACCACAAATCGCTACTCAACCCTCTATCGAAAGCCACCGGCAATGGCGTTAAACTGAAGCCATGAATATTGCGACGACACACTCCATGACCGAATCTCCGCAGGAACGCTTGGCCGCTATTCTCGATAGCCACCAGCCCTCCTCCATTTTGACTGTCAGCCTCAATCCCATTCCTGTCGTTGCCCAGTGGTGCGCCGATCACAACTGCACTCTGGTGGAAATTCAGGAACAGAACCCCTTCCCCGCGTTGGGTGACATTGACCGGGTGGATATCGCCATTGTTGCAGACCAGCTGGAATACATGCCCCACCATGACGGCGAAGCACTAATGGGCTTGTTGCGTAACCTGCATACCGATTCCATGGTGGCGGTATACCAACCCACCTTGGCCCCACAAAAACTACGTTGGCCAACCAACGGATTTCTGGCACTAGGCTGCCGGGAGCAGGGGCACTTCGCCGAAGACGGTCGCGAACTGAATATCTACAGCTACGACCTGGACAACTACAATTTCGAGCGCAAGTGGAACAACCCCCGCTTCTGGGCCAATCCGGAAAATTGGGGAAAATACTGGTGGTAACCTTTAGGCCGCGCTGCAGTGTGGAAATGGGCGCGGCGCTGTCGTATGGTTGCGCCGTCGACTGAATTGATGGCTCACCATGATTGGACACCGTTTTCGCGAAATTCTTATTTTCTGGTGGCGGCACCTTGGCCCGCTGTTTCTGGTCACCGCGCCCTTCGCCCTGATTACTGAAGCCACACAGTGGATCTTCGGCCCCTCGTTCGTATTGCCGGACACCGAAGGAGCCGCCCTGCAATTCAGCGGCATCAGCTTGGCGATCATTTTGTTGGTGAGGCCTTTAGCGGAAGGGGCGCTTTATGTGCAGCTCTCTGCTACCAGCAACAGCAAACCCCGTGGGCTGCTAGCCTGTATCGCACCCGCACTGCTGGTTTACCCGCCCCTGCTGCTCACCTACGCACTTCTGGCCATTGGCGTATCGCTGGGCTGGATGGCACTATTTTTTCCAGCGGTGTGGGTATATACCCGCCTGTGCTATGCACCTCTACTCGTGATCTTGAAACAACAAAGCCCGATCGAAGCATTGCGCCAGTCATTCCAAATGACACAGCCCCAGCAATGGCCGTTGCTGTTAACTCTGGTTCTAGTGTTCTTGACCTATCTGGTAATGAGTAGCGTGGTCGCCAGCGCCATTCTGGGTGTCGTTAGCCATACCACCGCCGCGTCACTACTGGCTGCACTGCCCATTTCGCTGATGAGCGCACTGGTCAATATTGCCGTGTTCCGTTATTGGTCACTGAGCCAACAGAGCGGCCCAAGCCAAGCCGACTAACCGCTTTCGCGACGACCGGCTTTGCCAGAGGCAAAGACATCCGCCCCGAGTCATCATGGCAAGCGCCTATTTTGATGGCATACTCTTCTAGCAGGTGTGCAAAAATCCTGCTAACGAGGCACTAACCGGGGATATTCTGTGCAACAACACACCATGCACCTCAGCTGGACCGCCCACGGCAACCAAGAACATTACCTCTGGCACCTTGCAGACGGCAATGAGGTGCGCGTGGTCGATGGCCACCATGGCCATCAGGAATTCATGGAACCGGAAGAAGCTTTTCTCGCCGCATTGGCCAGCTGTCACCTGCTATCGTTTCTCACTGAAGCCGCCCGTGAAGGGCTGGCGGTGACAAGCTATGATGACGATCCACAGGGCATCCTGGGGCAGAACGATCAGGCAAAAATTTATATGCAAACCATGGTACTGCAACCGCTGGTCACGTTTAGTGGCGAACAACCTAGCATCGCTACGATCCAGGCTTTACACCAGCGCGCCCATGAAAAGTGTTTTATTGCCCAATCGGTGAGAAGCGAAGTACGAATAGAACCGCGAAAATAACGCTAAGCGGCAACGCGAGCTGGCCCAAACGCCACACGATCATCAATGTGTCCGCAGAGGCTTGCGCTGAAAATAGACAAGGCTGAAAGCAAAAGGGCGCCCTTTTGCTGAAACCAGTAGCGACAGGGCTTTCGAGTTTTGAATCATCTAAACAAAGAGGTCACGTCCAGGCTCAGTGCGTAGCCTCTATCGGTTAGGGTAAGGGTCCCCCCCCCCAACCTTTGGACGCGTGTAAACTTTCAACTCATTTGCGTTCGTATACCACAAAGGAATAATCGTAGGGGTTGGGCCCTTCAGCGGGGAAATCTTCACGAGCAATTTCTTCCCATTCGCCCTTGTCGTACTCCGGAAAAAAAGTATCCCCATCGACCTCAGCATGTACCTCAGTGAGGTAGAGCCGCTGGGTCTGCGCCAGCGCCAGCGCGTAGATTTCCGCACCGCCCATGATCACCGCTTCTTCCTGGCCTTCAATGAAGGCCACGTTCTCTGCCATGGTAATGGCGTCATCCACCGTGGCCACCACCTTGGCGCCCTCAGCTTGATACGCTGGCTGGCGGGTAATCACGATATTTGTACGCCCCGGCAGGGGGCCTTTCAGTGATTCCCAAGTCTTGCGGCCCATGATCACCGGCTTGCCGAAGGTTACCTGCTTGAAGTACTTCAAGTCGTTGGGCAAATACCAGGGCAACTTATTATTCCGCCCGATCACATTATTAGTGGCCTTGGCGACCATCATGGAAAGTCGAATGGACATGAACATACCTACGCTTGAACCCACCCCCTAACGCCGGACAAAAGCTCTGTTGCATCGAGCATCCGGCTTCAGGGAGGAGTCGTTAGATTGCCACCGGCGCTTTGATGTGCGCGTCGGGGTTGTAGTTGCTGACGGTGAAATCGTCAAAGGTGAAGGCAAACAGATCCTTCACCGCCGGGTTCAACGTCATTGTCGGCAACGGGCCAGGCGTACGCGCCAGTTGAGTATCCGCCTGCTCCAGATGGTTGGAGTAGAGATGCGCATCGCCCAAGGTATGCACAAAATCACCCGGCTGCAGATCACACACCTGCGCCATCATCAGCGTCAGCAAGGCATAGGACGCAATATTGAATGGCACGCCAAGAAAAATATCGCCACTGCGTTGATATAGCTGGCAACTAAGTTTGCCGTCTGCCACATAGAACTGGAACAAGCAGTGGCAGGGTGGCAACGCTTGCTTGCCTGCTGCTGCATTGGCATCCGGTGAAATGGACGGATCCGGCAGCACCGCGGGGTTCCAAGCGCTGACCACCAGGCGCCGGGAGTCCGGATTGCGCTTGATCTCTTCCAGCACCTCGGTGATCTGATCAATCACCCCGCCATCCGCCGTTTTCCAACTGCGCCACTGCTCACCATAGACAGGCCCCAGCTCACCCTCCGGTGTCGCCCAGCCATCCCAGATGGACACGCCGTTTTCCTTTAGATAACGGATATTGGTGTCACCAGACAGGAACCACAGTAACTCGTGAATAATCGAGCGCAGATGCAGCTTCTTGGTGGTGAGCATAGGGAAGCCCTGGCTCAGGTCATAGCGCATCTGGTAACCAAACACCGCATAGGTGCCGGTGCCAGTGCGGTCTTCCTTATACGTTCCGTGCTCGCGGACGTGGCGAAGCAGATCAAGGTATTGCTTCATGCCTTCACTCCTCGCTCATCGTTTCGATATGCCCACACCAACACAGCGATACCGAGCACAACCATCGGGATGCTCAACAGCATGCCCATGGTCAACCAGCCGCCGGTGAGATAACCAATATGGGCATCCGGCTCACGGAAGAACTCCACAAAGGTCCGCGCGCAGCCATAACCGATGCTAAACAAGGCCGTCACCGCGCCCGCCGGTCGCGGCTTGACCGAGTACACCCATAGCACCAGAAACAGCACCACACCTTCCAACACCATCTCATAAAGCTGGGAGGGATGACGCGCAATCTGCAATGGGTCGGTGGGAAACACCATGGCCCAAGACACGTCACTGGCACGGCCCCACAACTCCGCATTCATGAAATTACCAAAGCGCCCGGTCGCCAAGCCAATCGGCACCATAGGCACCATAAAATCTGCTACCCGTAAGTAGCGCTTGCCTGTTTTACGAGCAAACAGCCAGAAAGCCACTAACACGCCAATCGCGCCGCCGTGGAAACTCATGCCCCCGGTCCACACCTGGAACAGCCACAGCGGATCTTGCAGGAATTTATCAAAGTTGTAGAAGAACACGTAACCCAAACGGCCACCAATGATGACACCCAGGGCCCCATAAAACACCAAATCGCCCACCTGGTCTTTGGTCCAGCCAGAGCCAGGCTGTTTGGCCCGGTACACACCCAACAGCCAGGCAGCGGCAAAGCCAAACATATACATCAGGCCATACCAGTGCACTTTCAGGGGGCCAATGGCGAACGCCACCGGATCGATATGCGGGAATTCCATAGGTTGTTATCCAAAAGCCAGTTTGAGGCCAAGCACAAAAAGCACCAGAGCGAAAACCTTCTTCAAGGTAGCGGACGGCAGCCGATGGCTGAGCCGCGCACTCAGGCGCGCAAACGGGAAACTGGTGAGCACTATACCGACTGAGGCAGGCAAAAACACATAGCCTAAGGCCCCCTCTGGCAAATGCTGCTCATTCCAGCCGGCCACCGCAAACCCCAGCGTGCCGGCAACGGCAATGGGCAGGCCACAGGCGGAGGAAATCGCTACCGCTTCCTGCATTTTCAACCGACACCAACTCAAGAACGGCACCGTCAACGAACCACCGCCGATACCAAAAATCGACGACCCTGTGCCGATGAGCACTCCCGCCAGTGCCAACCCAGGGGTACCAGGCACCCGTTGCGGCAAGCTTTCATCTAGCGCCTTGCGGCCCACCAGCAACATCTGCACAGCAATCAACATGGCAAACAGACCAAACAAACGGGTCAACAGTTCCCCTTTCATCGCATCGGCGATGAACGCCCCAGCAAAAGCACCCAACACAATGCCCACCCCCAAGCGCACCGCCACAGGCCAGCGCACAAACCCGGCCTTGTGATGGGCGCGTACCGCACTGATGGAGGTAACGATGATGGTACTGAGGGATGTGGCCACCGCCATCTTGGCAACCAGATCATCAGGAAAGCCCAGGCCACGAAACAGAAAAATTAGCGCAGGCACGATAACCACACCACCCCCCAAGCCTAGCGCTCCAGCCAACAGGCCTGCGCCCACACCCACGCCCAAACAAATCAAAAACAGTTCCAGCACAGCCACTCCAACACAACTCGGGGTAAGGCAGGTATGCTAGCACGGCTCAACACCTTGCGCCGGGGCTCATTGACGGACACTGAAAGCCCCTGGGCCTCAGCGCTGGAGCGGTTTTATAGCGGCGAGGATAACGGCAGGTGAGCGAAACAAAGAAAGGAAAAATCAATGTGCATTGTACTGTTTGACTGGCAACCAGGCTCTGCCACGCCCCTTAGAGTGGCGGCGAATCGGGATGAGTTTCACGCGCGACCCGCAGAACCTGCCCGCTGGCGTGACGGTATTTTTTGTGGCCTAGACCTAACTGCCGGGGGCACGTGGCTGGGGATTCACCGTAACGGCCGCTTCGCGGGGGTTACCAACTATCGCGAACCCATCACCGACCGCCAACCCGGCGAACGGTCCCGCGGGCTATTACCCTTCGCGTTCCTAAAAGGGGAACAGACGCCAGAACAGTTCAGCCATCACCTCGCCAAGGAACAACATCACTACGGTGCCTTCAATCTTTTGGTGGGCACAGTTAACGCGGACCCTGAACAGGATAGCCTCTGGTATTTAGGCAACCGAGGCGCAACACCAAGGGCGGTCCGCCCCGGCATTCATGGCCTCAGCAACGGCCTGCTGGACGACCCCTGGCCCAAAGTAGAGCGAGCCAAACAGAATCTGGCCGCCGCCGTTACTGCCGGTGGGAACCTACAACAGCTCCTGCAGGTGGTTGACGACCGCTATCAACCCAACGACAGCGAGCTGCCAGACACCGGTGTCGGCATCGACCTTGAAAGGCTGATCGCCCCCATTTTTATCCAGTCAGAAACCTACGGCACCCGCGCCAGTAGCGCCGTGATTTTGGACCGAAAACAAGGGCCGCAAATGCTGGAACAGCGGTGGCAACCGGACGGTAACGCGGCCGGCAATCCAAGCCAGAGTTTCACCAAGCGATAGCACGCTCTCAAGACGCTCCTTGCACGATCAACCTTTGCGGATGGTTCGTAATCCACCCATTCGAGGCACAACGCGATGTTAAAGGAGCGTGCCCATCTATCGATAAAGCGCAACGAGAGGTGCCGGTCATGACGCTCTCTCGATTAGTTTTATTTAATTGGTCGATATGCATAGCGTTCGCATCAGGCCAGCACCTTTCGATTTCGCAACAGCTCGCCAAGACCAGCCTTGGTGAGCTGTAGATCCACGTAAGAACCGATTACTTCACCGTTATCCATGGCCAGCACTTCATTGAGAAGGCGGCGAACAAAGCTGATATCCACTTGCCGAATAGCGGCTTTTACCTTCAACAGGTTGGACGCATTCATGGACAGCACATCCACCCCCATGGCCATTAACAGCAGGGCGGCGCTAGGCTCCCCTGCCATCTCACCACAAACCGACACGGGAGTGTGTTCTTCTCGAGCCTGCTCTACCACATGCATCAATGCATGCAGGACCGCCGGGTGATAGGAATTATAGAGTGATGCCACCTGCCGGTTGTTGCGGTCCACCGCCAACAGGTATTGGGTCAGGTCATTGGTGCCAACGGACAAAAAATCCACCCGTTGGGCCAGCGCCCGAGCCTGGTACACCGAGGCCGGCACTTCGATCATCACACCCACCGGCGGCATGGATACATCCAACCCCTCGTCACGAACCTCAAGCCAAGCACGATGGATCAGGTGTTGCGCTTCTTCCGCTTCAATCACGCTGGTAATCATGGGCAGCATAATGCGCAGATTGTCCAGGCCTTCACTGGCTTTGATCATGGCACGCACCTGCACCATGAAAATTTCCGGGTGATCTAGGGTGACACGGATGCCGCGCCAGCCCAGAAAAGGGTTTTCATCCTCTATAGGGAAATAACTCAGCGACTTATCGCCCCCGATATCCAGGGTGCGCATGGTCACCGAGTGCGGAGCAAATGCCGCCAGCTGCTCACGATAAATCACTCGCTGCTCTTCTTCCGACGGAAACCGGTCACGAACCATAAATGGAATTTCCGTCCGGTACAGGCCCACCCCTTCCGCGCCCCGTTCCAGTGACCGGTTGATATCGGTCATCAACCCAGTATTCACTTGCAACGTGATGCGCGTACCGTCCAAGGTTTGCGCTGGCTCGTCACGCAGCTTTTCTAAACCCGCCTGGAGGCTCTCTTCCTCTGCGATAATTTCCTGGAACTGCTGTTTAAGCTCCGCCGAGGCATTGGCCACCACCCGCCCTCGAAAACCATCAACGATGATTTCCTTATCATCCATTTTTTTCAGCGGCAAATTCTGCGCACCCACCACCGTGGGAATGCCCATAGCTCTCGCAACAATGGCCATATGCGAATTGCGCGAGCCACGGGTAGTAACAATCCCGCGCACCCGCTCACGGGGCACTTCCATCAACATGGGAGCGGAAATGTCTTCACCGAGCAGAATGCATTCGTCTGGAAAAATAATATGGCGGCGAGTTTGGCTTTGCAGCTGAGCCAGCACTCGGCGGCCCAAATCACGCACGTCTGCAGCTCGTTCACGCAGGTACGGATCGTCCATCATTTCGAAATTATGCACGTGGACATCGATCACTGTACGTAACGCACCCTGGGCCCACTGCCCTTCACGAATGGCCGCAATAACTTCCGCGGGCAAAGCATGACGGTCCAGCATGCGCAGGTACACATCAAACAGCGCCTGCTCTTCAGCCCCCAGAGATCGGGAAGCCCGCTCGGCCAAATCACGAATTTCCTGACGCACCCGTACCAGGGCATCGTCCAAGCGGGAAATTTCTTCGCTCACATCCTCAACGTCTCGGTCCGGCACCGACGCCAAATCCGCCTCGGGAAACAACAGAACGCCGTAACCAATAGCCGCGCCAGGGCACCCCGGCAGCCCGTCGTAAAAACTAGGAAGATCCGCGCCGCCACCCAGCTGGTCAAATAGCACACCCGAGGCATGGGCATGAGCAATCACCGCTGATAATTGGGCAGAAATAGTCACCAGGAAGGCTTCTTCACTCTGGTCAAAGCGGCGCACATCGCGCTGCTGAACCACCATGATCCCCAGCACCTTGCCATGGTGCATCACCGGCACGCCCAGGAAAGCGTGGAACGCATCTTCCCCGGTTCCCGCCAGGTAATGAAATTTGGGGTGGGTAAAGGCATCTTCCAGGTTGATGGGCTCTTCACGCAAACCAACCTGCCCCACTAGGCCCTCCGACAAGCCCAAGCTCACCTTACCCACTGCCTCGCGCTTCAACCCTTCCGAGGCCATCAGCATATAGCGCTGCTCTTCCTCATCACGCAGGTAGATTGAACACACTTCTGTACCCATGGCATCGCGTACCCGCTTGGCCATCAAGTCCAGCGCGCTGGGGATATCCGCCGCGTTGTTCACTTCCTGAACAATACGTCGAAGAGTATCAAGCATCGGGTGAGTCTCCAGGCACAGTCTGATTAGTATGAGGAGTACGCTTTCCTTTCTTCAGAGCCGGCGCTAATTCCCGCAACGCTCGGGCATAGACCCCACGTTTGAAATGCACCACCTTCTGTATCGGGTACCAGTAGTTTACCCAGCGCCAGTCCTTAAACTCCGGACTATTACTGGTAAACAGGTCAATCGCTTCTTCTCCCGCTGTCAGCTGCAGTAAAAACCATTTCTGGCGTTGACCGATGCAATGGGGGCGGTTACGAGGCCGGCGCAAAAAGCGACGTGGCAACCGGTAGGTCAGCCAACCTTCGGTACTGGCGACGATATGCACATGCTCAGGAAGCAGACCCACCTCTTCTTCCAGTTCACGAAACAGTGTTTCTTCCGGGGTTTCCCCCGGCATCATGCCGCCTTGCGGAAATTGCCAGGCATCGCGGTTGCCAACCCGGCGACCCCAGAACACCCGACCATCTTGGCCAGCAATAATAATTCCGACATTCAGCCGAAATCCTTTGTCATCAATAATGCCTGTCATCTTGTCCCTTCGAGCCTCGCGCAATCGTGGACTCTGGCTCCTTATCAGCCCATTAAACCTTGCCGGGCAACCTGCGATCAATGCACAACCCTGCAACAAACACACCAAACCAAATGTAGAGCGTGATGAATCCACCGGTATGACTTGTCATCTGCTTCGCATAAAATGAGCTCTTCACGTAAGGAGAGGCCATGACACTCGCGATTTTCGACCTGGACAACACCCTGATTGGCTGCGATTCCGACCACCTGTGGGGAGACTGGCTGGTAGAGAAAGGCATTGTTGACGCCCAGCTTTATAAAGAAACCAACGACCAATTTTACGTGGACTACCAGCATGGCCGCTTGGACATCATGGCCTACCTGCGTTTTTCTCTGAAAGTGCTGGCCGATAACGATATGGCCCAACTGCATTTCTGGCGTGAACAGTTTTTGGCAGAAAAGCTGGACAGCATGTGGCTGCCCAAGGCCGAAACCCTGCTGCAGAAACACCGCGACCAAGGCCATACCCTAATGATCATCACCGCTACCAACGACTTCGTCACGGCCCCACTGGCAGAGCGCCTTGGCGTAGACCACTTGATTGCCACCGTGGCAGAGTGTCGCCGCGAGCGCTATACCGGAAGCGTAGCCGGCACTCCCAGCTACCGCGAAGGTAAAGTTGAGCGGCTCGCCGAGTGGCTAAAAGCCAACGATGAAACGCTGGAAGATAGCTGGTTCTACAGCGATTCCCACAACGACCTGCCACTGCTACGTAAAGTAGACAACCCGGTAGCCGTGGACCCAGACAGCACTCTTGAGCGTGAGGCTCGGGAACAGGGCTGGCCCATTATCAGCCTGCGTTAATCCGGATTGCTTATGCGTTTTCTATTGATGGCTTTGCTAACCAGCCTGCTATTGGCCTGTGACAGCAGTATCGATGAACACGCTGACACAACACCCGGGCCGACCAGCGCCACCGACCTAGTAGAGATTCCTGCCGCACAGTGGCAACAAAGGGCCGATGAACGCTTTACTACCGCCGCCACAGAATGGCAGCAGGCGTTGGCTCAGTTTGAGCGAATCCCTGATCAACAACACCTGGCCGCTCTGCGCCAAGCGCTGTCCCATTGGTATCAGCGCTTTACCAGCCAATACTTATTACTAGCCAGCCGCGCCTGCCAACAAGACGGACGTGCCCGTCACCAAGTCAACCTCACTCAGCTGGACAGCTGGCCACTGTACCCTGGCTACTTGGACGTCTTACCTCAATGGCCGGAGTCTGGCTTAATCAGCGACCCAAGCCTAGAGCTGACCCGCCAGAGCCTGCGGCGCCAGCACGGCGCCACCGATCCAGCGGAAGCCAGCCTCGGTTTTGCCGCCATGGCAGTGGTACTCAACGGCACTGCCGAGGCTCCCAAAGCGCTGGATTCCTTCATCGGCCAAAAGGGCGCGCCGGCTCGGCGCCGCCAATATCTGAAGCTCGCCGGTGAGCAATTGGTGGCCGACCACCAGCAGCTATCGTTGAATCGGCCGCTGAATCAGCTAGCGCTGCAATGCGGCCTGACAGGAGTCCTGGCTCACTGGCAGCCATTGAGCAACTCAACCGATGAACAAGAAAGCGGGCTACTAATTCCCGAACTTAGCGCTGCCCTCAATAACACCAACCTGCTTGCGGGCGTGCAGACCATGGACCCCGACGCATTGGCCCGCTGGGATCAGATCAACCCGGGCATTGCCGATGCTATCAAGCACAGCGAAGAAAAGGGCTGGGCTCCGATCCAAGCCTGGCTCAGCACAGTGAGTTTCACCCGCCCGCTACCTGACACAAGCAAAAGTAGGTCGAGTTAATCTCAAAGGAATAATGCGACGTCCAGCACCAAGATAGCCCCCGGCTTACGGCCTTAGACGCCAGTGCCTTCGGCTAAAATCGGTCCACGAAACTGAAAGCCCGCAAACCACAAACCACAAACCACAAACCACAAAAGAAGAGGGGCGCGCGGGCACAACGCCAAATCAAGCCAAGGCTTTTATCCATGCTGTAGCTTGCAACTTGTCGCTAATCCACCACAAAAAAGCCCCACCGACGTCTCACGCGGCGGGGCTTTTTGCATCCAAGCCAAACAATCGACCTTAAAAGTTATAGCGACCGAAGACGCCGTAGGTATCACGATCACCACCAACAATGACTCGTGCACCCAAATCCACCGCCTGGCTCACCTTGAACAGACCCTGGCCATAAACACCCAAGTCATCATCATAGAGGTCCTGGTAGGCCAAACCCGCGGACAACTCCAACTTCTCGGTAGTGGCATGACGCACACCACCACGCAGCTCGAAACCTATTTCGTCATCGGAGCGGCCCGGATCATAATCACGGTCATCGTAAATAATATCGGCGCTACCAACGAAATCCAGACCACGCTGCAGCGGTGTATGGAAACCGACACCACCGGACAAACGGGTACCGTCGAGATCGCCATTGTGGCCGTAATCACCATCGAAGAAGCCTAAAGCACCACGCAGAAACAGATGCTCATCCAACGCAAAAGAACCTTCAGCACTCAGTGCATCCACGTCCACATCGTTATCCAGGTCCCAACGGTCATAAGCCAATTGCCCGTAGCTGTAGGAGAAACCGTTATCGCGAACAGCGGTAGTTTGTTGCGCAGCCATGACGGGACCAGAAACGGCAAGAGCAAGACCTGACATAAGCAGTGTTTTCTTAAACATAAATCGTCCTCACTGATATCAAAAAGTTCAGCATCACAAGATGGGGCACACTATGTGCTCTTATTGAGCGATCTGCATGGTTATGGTTCCACTTTTATGACGTTTTTATAAAAATTTTCAATGCAACCAGCAATTTGTAGCATGCGGTTGACCTTGGGGTTACCCACAGGTGTCACAATAATAACCTGACACGACACCCAGGGATTCAACTGCTTCACAGGAGCCTCCATGTCGACGCAAGCGCGCACCCAAACTCTGCCCATTCGCGGCGCGACCTGCAAAGGATGCAGCCGCACCATCACCGCTGCACTGGAAGCACTCACCGGCGTGGAGCGTGTGACGGTGGATTTGGAGTCCCAGCAGGTGTCCGTCACCGGCACCGCCTCGCACAGTGCGCTTCAAGAGGCGCTGGTACAAGCCGGCTACGGCGTAAACCCGGATGATGCTCACCATGAACACAATAATCCTGCCGACCATGACAACACCGCCAGCAAGCCGATCGCCCAGGAGCCGCAATCAATACAGCTAAATATCAGCGGCGCCACTTGCGCGTCCTGCGTGCGCACCATCGAAAGCGCCCTGCGTGACACACCCGGGGTCGACAGTGCGGATATGAATTTTGCCGACCGCACCGCTCAGGTGAGCGGCTCCGCCAGCACCGCATCCCTCATTAAAGCGGTAGAAGACGCGGGTTATGGTGCCAGCGAAGCCCGCGAGGAGGATAACGGAGAGCAGGAAGCCAAAGAGCGGGCACATTACCACCAGTTGCTGCGGCACATGGGGCTAGGGCTTGGGCTGGGCGTGCCACTAATGGCCTGGGGCCTGCTCGGTGGTGACATGATGGTTCGCCCCGGTGAAACCAGCCAATGGGTATGGCTGGGTATCGGTGTTGCCACCCTCGCGGTGCTGGCCACCGCCGGCCGACACTTTTTCGTCGGCGCCTGGAAAGCCTTTCGCAACCATAACGCCAACATGGACACCCTGATCGCACTGGGCACCGGTGCCGCCTGGCTGTATTCCATGGTGGTGGTATTACTGCCCGGCGCCCTGCCGGAAGCCGCCCGCCATGTGTATTTTGAGGCCAGCGCCATGATTATCGGCCTCATCAATCTTGGCCAGGCACTGGAAGTTCGCGCCCGCGGCAAGACCAGCGCCGCGGTAAAACGGTTGCTGGATTTGGGCGCCAAAACTGCACGGGTCATCCGCGATGGCGAGGAACAGGATATCCCGGTGGAGCAAGTTCAGGCCGGCGATCAATTGCGGGTTCGCCCTGGCGAAAAAATTGCTGTGGACGGCACCGTGGAAGAAGGCGAAAGCCGCATTGATGAATCCATGCTCACCGGTGAACCCATGCCGGTGAATAAAGCCCCTGGTGATAAGGTCAGCGCCGGCACACTCAACGAAGCCGGCACGCTACTTTATACCGCCACGGCCGTCGGCAAAGACACCGCCCTTTCACACATCGTCGCACTGGTAAAAAAAGCCCAAGGCAGCAAGCCACCCATCGGGCGACTTGCCGATCAGGTGTCGGCCATTTTTGTCCCGACCATTATGCTGATCGCCATCGCGGCGGCACTGGTGTGGTTCAACGTGGGCCCGGAACCGCGGCTAACCCATATGCTGATCAGCGCCACCACTGTATTGATTATCGCCTGCCCCTGCGCACTGGGCCTGGCCACGCCCATGTCGGTGATGGTGGGCGTCGGCAAGGCCGCCGAATACGGCATTCTGATTCGCCAGGGCGAAGCGCTACAAACTAGCAGCCAGCTGGACACCATTGTCCTCGACAAAACCGGCACCATCACCGAAGGCAAACCTGCCGTCACTGATATCGCCTGCAATGAGGGCCAGCAAGAAGACACCGTGCTAACCCTTGCCGCCAGCGTGGAAAGCGGGTCGGAGCACCCGCTGGCCACGGCGATTCTCAACGAGAGCAAGCAGCGAGAGCTATCACTGGATAGCGCCAGTGAATTCCAGGCTTTAAACGGCAAGGGGGTTACCGCCACCATCCAGGGCAAAACCTATCGACTAGGAAACCGCCGCTGGCTAGAAAGCGAAGGGGTAAACATCAACCTCGATAGCACCTCTCTCACCGACAAGGGCGTCACGCCGCTGTTTTTGTCTGAAGCGAACACCCTGCTCGGCATCATCGGCGTCGCGGATCGTATCAAGGACGATTCCAAAGCCGCCATCGCCCGCCTGAAAGATCAGGGATTAAAGGTCATCATGATTACCGGCGACATTGCCGCCAGCGCCAACGCCATTGCCGAACAAGCCGGGGTGGATGAAGTGATGGCTGAAGTGCTACCGGAAGACAAGGCGAAAAAAATCCAGGCATTGCAGAGTGAAGGGCGCACCGTGGCCATGGTCGGTGATGGCATCAACGACGCCCCCGCTCTCGCCCAGGCCGATGTGGGCTTTGCTATTGGCACCGGCACCGACGTAGCCATCGAATCCGCGGCCATCACCTTGATGGGAGGCTCGCTACACGGCGTTCCCGATGCCATGGCGATTTCTTCTGCCACAGTCCGCAACATTAAACAAAATCTGTTTGGTGCCTTTGTGTATAACAGCCTGGGCGTACCAGTGGCCGCCGGCATCCTCTATCCACTCACGGGCAATCTGCTTAGCCCTGTGATCGCCGGGGCCGCGATGTCGCTCAGCTCGGTTACCGTCGTCACCAACGCCAACCGATTGCGGTTTTTCAAACCCAAACACCATCAGGGAACAAGCGCATGAGCCCGGAGCAACTTGCCGCACAACTGCGCCACCCTAACGGTGAAGATGGCAACAAAGTCGCAGACAATATGGATGTGCGAAACCGCCCTGTGATTCTCGCCGCCTACCAGGCGTTGGCCCCTGCTAACGGCGACCGGATTCTGGAAGTCGGGCCGGGAAGCGCAGGCCATCTCCCTCGCTTATTAGCGCAGGCTAACAACCTGCACTACACCGGATTAGATGCCTCTCGGGATATGGTCTTGCGTGCCCGCGAACGTTACCTAGGCGAAACTCGCGCTGCCTTCATCCACGGCGAACTGACGCAAGCACCACTTGCTCCTGCCAGTATGGACCGCATCGTTGCCATAAATGTGGTCTATTTCTGGCAGCCACTGCTCCCTGCTCTGCAAGTGCTGAATTTGTTATTACGCCCCGGCGGCACTCTGGTGCTGGGCTTTCGCGATCACAACAGCATGGCCAGCTTGGCGGTGTTCAAACACGGTTTTTCCACCTATCACGGCCCCGAGTTACAGCAGGCCCTAGAACAAGCCCACTTTACCAACACCCCGCTGCACACCTTCGCCGAAGACAGCGTCGATGTGCTCGGCGAGACCATGCACAAACAGTCGGTAATACTCACCGCTCGCAAACCCCAGGAGGCGACACCATGAGTCTTCTCGTCAATCTTGTCGGCCTGATTTTGATGGCCCTGGTGGTCTGGTGGTTCTGGCTATCGGACCGTAAAAACTCCGCGCAAGCCACCACGCAAGAAGCCACCATTATCGTCGAAGACGGAGTCTACACCCCAGCATCCATTCGCGCTAAAAGCGGGCAGTCTCTGACACTGCATTTCGATCGGCGCGACCCCTCTCCCTGTGCCGAACAGGTGATCTTTCAGGGGCTCGATACCAGTGCATTTCTGGAAACCGGAAAAACCACCACCCTAACGCTGGATAACGTGCCCGCCGGGGAGCACCGCTTCACCTGCCAAATGCAGATGTATCAGGGCACACTGATCGTCGAATAATCGCGGCCAATCCCCCCAACAGGGGGATGCATTAACAACGAAGGAAACGATGATGAAATACTTGCTCACACTCTTCACCGCTCTATTGCTGGCCGCCTGCGGCGATAACACCCCACCCAAGCCCGACGTGGCACAGGAACAAACGCCCGCCACCGCAGCCAATGCCACCAAAACATTGGAAGTGTATAAGTCCCCCACCTGCGGCTGCTGCGGTGCCTGGGTAGAACACATGGAAGCGAACGGTTACACGGTGAATGTCCACGAGCAGCAAAACCTGCAATCCATAAAAGAAAAAGCGGGCATCCTGCCCGGCACCGGCTCCTGCCATACGGCTTTTATCGACGGCTACGCCATTGAAGGGCATGTGCCCGCCAGCGACGTGGATCGCTTGCTGAAAGAGCGTCCCGAAGGCAAAGGCCTCACCGTGCCCGGCATGCCCGTAGGCTCACCCGGAATGGAAATGGGCGACCGCAAAGACGCCTATGATGTGCTGCTGTTCGATGAAAACGGCGCCCAAGTGTTTAGCCACCACCCGGGGAATTGAGCAAAACCGCCAAGCTGCAAGCGACAATATGGGCACGGCAACATCCTCACTAGCCAACGCCTCGCGTGCCTTTTCGCTTGCAGTCTGTAACCCTTCAACCTGTCATAGCAACACGTTACAGTGCCCGCTTTCCCCTAACGAGATTCTCCATGCTCTCTTTGCACGACTGGCTGTTGCTGGCTAGCGTTTGCGCCCTTGGCGCCATAACCCCGGGCATTAGCCTGGCCGTGATCACTCGCCACACCCTGTTGGGCGGCCATAAAGCAGGCGTCACTGCAGCCATTGCCCATGCCATTGGCGTGGGTTTCTGGGCCACCGCCACCGTCACCGGCTTAGCCGTGCTGTTTCACCGTTACCCCAAACTAGAACTGCTGTTCAGCCTCACCGGCGCGCTGTTTCTGCTGTGGATGGCATGGAAAAGCTGGCAAGCGGGCCGCACTCCCCTTAATACCACCTCCTTAGATACCAACGTGGAGGCCCACCATGGCGCCGCCCGCGATGGTTTTCTTGTGGCCTTCCTTAACCCCAAAGTCGCGTTGTTTTTTCTCGCGCTGTTCAGCCAGTTTCTGCAAGCCGACATGGGCCAACTGGCCCGCGCACAGATGGTGCTTACTGCCATCTTCATCGATGGTGGCTGGTATGTGCTGGTGGCTATCCTGCTGGGACGCAGCCGTCTTTTGCCCTGGTTACGAGCGCATCACCACTGGGTGGAACGCGCCACCGCAATACTGCTGGTGATCATTGCCGCCAGTGTGGTCGTCAACAGCCTGCTTGACCTTGGGGTGGCCCCAAGGTTAATAATGCCGGCATGACCAGTGTGCGCCAACAACAACGTCGGGCAGCCATTGCCTCCTTGCTCGCCATCATTCTGATGGCCGTGAGCACCTTGTTGTCCGCCAACTTGTCCGCCAACACCATGACCATGCCGCTGGGCACGGACAGCGCCATGACGTCTACCGCCACAACACCTTGCCACCAGGGGGCCGAACCCCAGGAAAGCGAACACCACATGGCGCCGATGCAAGACTGCGCAGGCGGCGATAGCTGCCAGTGCATTACCCTCTGCCAAATCACCGCCGCCAGCGATACGCTGTTTCATGGCGACACCTTTCTCTCTACACCCCCGGCCACAGCAACGCTGATCAGTGCGATTCACGCGGGCATCCACCGGTTGCCGTTACGCCCACCCTCCCTGTTCATTTGAGCTGACCTCTTTCTCAAACGAACAGGATTACGGAAATGAAAACACCATCGCAGATTTCTCTGCCACGGCGCCGTTTCGTGCAGGGCCTAGCACTGGGTGCCGCTGGCCTCGGCGTAGGTCTTAACGCCCGTCAGCTACTGGCCAGCCAGGGCCACACCGGTGCACCGGTTCTTACCGGCAACACCTTCCACCTCACGCTTGGCGGCGCCGATGTCAATATCACCGGCAAGGCTCGCCCGGCCACCACCATCAATGGCAGCATTCCCGGCCCTACCCTGCGCTGGAAAGAAGGCGACACCGTCACGATCAAAGTGACCAACCTGTTACCGGAAACCAGCTCCATTCACTGGCATGGCCTGCTACTTCCCTTCGAAATGGACGGCGTGCCGGGATTGTCTTTCGACGGTATCGCCCCCGGTGAAACCTTCACCTATTGCTTTCCGGTGAAGCAAAGTGGCACCTACTGGTATCACAGCCATTCCGGCTTTCAGGAGCAAACGGGAATTTATGGTTCCATCATTATTGATCCGCGCGAACCGGATCGGCACACGGTTGACCGAGACGAGGTGATTCTACTCTCCGATTGGAGCGATGAAGATCCTCACCATGTGTATGCCACGCTGAAAAAGCTCAGCCACTACTACAATTTCAATGAACGCACCGTGTTCGACACCCTGCGCGACTTTCGCAAAAAAGGTGTTATCGACACACTCAAAGACCGCCACATGTGGAACACCATGCGCATGAGCCAAAGCGACCTGGCGGATGTGACGGGTTATACCTACACCTACTTGATGAATGGCCAAAGCCCTGCCGACAACTGGACCTGCCAGTTCAAGCCCGGCGAACGTATCCGCCTGCGCTTTATCAACGCCAGTGCCATGACCTTCTTTGATATTCGCATCCCGGGCCTGGACATGACCGTGGTCGCCATGGACGGCCAACCGGTAAAACCGGTGGACTTCCATGAAGTCAGGCTAGGGGTAGCGGAAACCTTAGACGTAATCGTGGCGCCCCGAGCAGACCGGGCGTACACCCTATTCGCACAGAGCATCGACCGGAGTGGCTTCAGCCGCGGCACTTTGACCCCGGACCCCGCCATGACTGCCGCGGTCCCGAACATGGATGCACCGCCACCGTTAGGCCATACCGAAATGGGCATGGGCGCCATGGGTTCGCCGTCAATGAATGCAAAGGGAAGAGCCCACGGTGATATGCACCATGGCGATATGCACCATGGCGATATGACCCACGCCGACATGAAGATGGACAGCATGGATCACCACACCATGGGCCACAGCGACACCAAGCCCGTGCCCTTTGCCGTTAACGACAACAACCCGGATTTACCGCCGCGCAACAGCGCCATCGAACATGCAGCCAGCGAATTCGGCCCCGGTGTCGACATGCGCGTCATGGCGCCGGGGGCGATGCTTAACGACCCAGGCATTGGCTTGCGCAACCGGGACTGGAAAGTGCTCACCTATGCAGATCTAGAAACCCTGAGCGACACGCCCAACAACACCCCTATCGACAGTCTTCATCCGGACCGGGAAATTGTATTGCACCTGACCGGTAACATGGACCGTTACATGTGGAGCTTTAACGGCATTAAATTTGCCGACTCCGTGCCCTTGACGCTGTTCCACCACGAGCGGGTGCGCATCACCCTGGTGAACGACACCATGATGACCCACCCCATCCACCTACACGGACTATGGAGTGACCTGGAACTGGGGGAAGGCAAACTGCTGCGCAAGCACACCATTACCGTCAAACCGGGCGAAAAACTCAGCTACCTAGTACGCGCTGATGCGCTCGGGCGTTGGGCCTATCATTGCCACCTTCTCTACCACATGGAGGCCGGCATGTTCCGCGAGGTTCGTGTGGTTGAAAACGCCCACCCGCCAGCGCCCAACGGCGACCACGCAATGCATGGGGCCCACCGCATGAACGGAGTGAAGCAACCATGAAAAAATCGCTCACTTTTCTTGCCAGTATCGTCATCCTTGCCACCGCCTCACCGGCCACGGCTATGAATAAAAAGGAACCACGCTTCACCCGCATAATCGTCGACCAGCTGGAAGCCCGCGATAGCGACGACGGCACCGTGATGGCCTGGGAAGCCAGCGCCTGGCATGGCGGCGACATCAACAAGCTATTCTTCTCCACAGAAGGAGAGCGATTGATGGTGCCGGAGCACGATGACGAAGACCCCAGCACCGAAAGCGCAGAGACCCGCCTGGCCTGGAACCACGCCTTCGCCCCCTTCTGGGACGGGCAATTAGGGGTACGCCGGGACTGGCAGCCGAACGACCCCAGTCGCGACTGGGTCAGCGTAGGAGTACAAGGCATTGCGCCGTATTGGTTCGAGGTCGATGCCAACCTGTTTGTAGGCGAAGACGGCCTAACCAACCTGCGCATAGAAGCGGAATACGAGCTGATGCTTACCCAGAGGCTGGTCCTGGTTCCCAACCTAGAGACCAACCTCTACGGCAAGGACGACGACAAACGGGGTATCGGTAACGGCCTGACGGATATCGAAGCAGGCCTGCGATTACGCTACGAAATTCGCCGAGAAATCGCACCGTATATCGGTGTGCATTGGGAAAAGTTATACGGCGACACCGCCGACATAGCGCAGGCCAATGGCGAGAAAACCGAACAGGGCATCATCGTCGCCGGGCTGCGCATCTGGTTCTGATATCGACAAGCTTACCGGCAAGCGAGCCTCGCAGAGTAAGCGACCGAAGGGGCAAATTTCGATCCTGGAATTTGCCCCTCTAACGTTTCGGGCAACCGCGACATCCTCCCTCTGGAAGGGAGCGGCGACAGGTGCTCGGTAAAAAAACAGACGGGGAAACGTTCCAGTTTCCTATCGAGCTGTTTGTAGCTTTAGCCTGAACAGCTATCGTATTCTTCAGTTTCCAGAGTGCGCAGCTCGCTGTTGTCCTGAATCTGAATATCCAGATCCCGCAGATGGCCATCACCGATACCGTAAATCCAGCCGTGAATGGTCAACGCCTGATCACGGCGCCAAGCTTCCTGCACCACCGTGGTATTCGACACATTGATTACCTGCCGAGCAACGTTCAATTCGCACATCTTGTCCAAGCGTGCCTGGTCATCGAGCCCGGCCAGGTTCTTGCGATTACGCAAGTACAGTTCACGCACTTGGCGCAGCCAATTATCGATCAAGCCATGGGGCTCATCCTCCATGGAGGCCTTCACTCCACCACATCCATAATGGCCCACCACCATGATGTGTTTCACCTTTAAAACATCCACGGCGAACTGCAACACCGACAGCAGATTCAAATCCGTATGGTTAACCAGGTTAGCCACATTGCGATGAACGAATAGCTCACCGGGCATCATGCCCACCACTTCATTGGCAGGCACCCGGGAGTCCGCACAACCGATCCACAAATATTCAGGGTTCTGTTGCGCCCCCAGGGCTTTGAAAAACCCGGGGTGGCGCTCTTCGATTTCGTGGCGCCATTTTTCGTTGTTGGAAAACAAATCAGGTAGGGATTTCATCGTTTCTCGCTTTTTTGCGCATTCACTCTACAGGCAGCCCGCAACCTATCGGCGCGCTAGCCCCCTGTCATATTCATAAACCGTACCAGCTGCTCACCCGGCTCCAGGTTAAAGTCGTGGCGCTCGGGCTTGATCGCCATGGCACCCACAATGGCTTCGCGAAGAGGGGTATCGTCATTCGGATAGGCGCGCAGCACCGTGCGTAAATCCACACTGTGCTCATGGCCTAGGCACAAAAGCATACGCCCCTCGGCCGTAATCCGCACTCGATTACACAAATGGCAAAAGTTTTGTGAGTGGGGTGAAATAAAGCCGATGCGACTGTTACTCCCGGGCGCTTGCCAGTAGCGTGACGGCCCTCCTGTTTTTTCTGCCAGCGGCACCAATTCAAGCCGTGCAGACAGCTGTTCACGCAGCTCCGCCGAGGACACAAAGGCCAGTTCCCGGTCGTGTTCGGTGATCTGCCCGAGAGGCATCTCCTCAATAAAGGAAATATCCAAGCCCCGCGCTAGAGCGAAATCTACCAGCGCCGGCACCTCATCGTGATTACGGCCTCGCATGATCACGCTGTTGAGTTTGATGCGTTCAAAACCGGCGGCCCTGGCCGCATCGATTCCTGCCAGCACTTGAGCCAAATTCCCGGTACGGGTAAGCGCCTTGAATCGCTCCGGATCCAGCGAATCCAGGCTAATATTGAGCCGATTGAGCCCGGCAGCCTTCAGGGCCACCGCGTGCCGAGTCAGCCCAGCCCCATTGGTGGTCATATTCAGTTCACGCAGGCCCTCAATGGCACCAATATCGCGCACCAAATGCGCCACATCACGGCGCACTAACGGCTCGCCGCCAGTTAACCGAATACGCTTGACCCCCAACCGCACTAGCACCCGGGCCAACCGATTCATCTCCTCCAGAGTCAGCACCTGAGCGCGGGGCACAAAGGTCATATCCTCCGCCATACAGTACACACAGCGAAAATCACAGCGGTCCGTCACCGACAGCCGCACATAATCAATGGCGCGCCCGAAGCGGTCCTGCAGGACTGGATTGTCGGTGGAAACATCAGCATTCATGCCGCTACTGTAGCAAATGCGGGGCCAACCTGGGCAAGCGACTCCTCCTAACGCCCGTCGGGCCAGGCTAGCTCCAGTTGGTCAGGCCCTTGCCGGTCTTGTTAGAATGTCCGCCGACCTGAATACAGAACGCGGTCAGGCCACTCAAGCGTCATGACCGACACGTTCCTTATTCCGAATTCATCTACCCCTAAAGGGTTTCCATGCAAATTTCTGAAAATGCCGTAGTGTCCATCCACTACACCCTGACCAACAACGCCGGTGAAACCATCGATTCTTCCATTGAGCGTGGCGAGCCCTTGGCGTACCTGCACGGCGCCGGCAACATCATTCCGGGCCTGGAAAATGCCCTGCTAGGCAAAGTCTCTGGCGACAAGCTGGATGTCACGGTTACTCCGGAAGAAGGCTACGGCGAGCGTCACGAGCAGCTGATTCAGCAGGTGCCGAAGACTGCCTTTGAAGGCAACGAAGACAACCTGCAGCCAGGTATGCAGTTCCAGGCGCAAACCGAAGCGGGCGATCGCGTTTTCACCATCACCGCCATTGATGGCGATGAAGTGACCGTCGATGGTAACCACCCACTGGCAGGTGAAACGCTGAACTTCGCCGTGGAAGTGACTGACGTACGCGAAGCGTCCGACGAAGAAAAAGAGCACGGCCACGTACACGGCCCGGAAGGTCACGATCACTGATCGCTGACGGCTCGCAGAAAAGAGGCTCCTCCGGGAGCCTTTTTTTACCGCTCTACGGCGGCAACAGGTTGGCACTGCAGGCCTCCTACATCGTCCCGTCTTGGTATATCCTTGGCTCTTCGCTCCCACCCGAATATCCGTATGACCCACCCCGGCCCCATTGGCGTCTTCGACTCTGGCATCGGCGGCTTGTCCATCGCCCGCCGCATTCGCGAACTGCTGCCCCACGAAAACCTGCTCTATGTGGCGGACTCTGTTCATGCGCCCTACGGAGAAAAGGCCGAGCATTACATTCAGCAACGGGCAGATACGATTACCCGGTTTCTCATAGACAATAACGCGAAAGCCATCGTGGTGGCCTGCAATACCGCCACCGTCTCGGCTATTCGGCAGTTGCGTGCCGATTACACCCTGCCCATCATCGGCGTGGAACCAGGCATTAAACCCGCCGCCCTGAAAAGCAAAAGTGGCGTTATCGGGGTACTGGCCACCAGTCAGACCCTAAAAAGCGAGTCCTTCAACAATTTGAGCCGGCTATTCTCAGAAAGTGTATGTGTGGAAATCCAGCCCTGCCCCGGGCTGGTTGAACAAATTGAAGTGCTCGATTTGGACAGTGAAAAAACACAAGCACTGGTGGCCCGCTATGTGGCCCCACTGATTGAAAAAGGCGCAGATCATATTGTCCTGGGCTGTACGCATTATGCGTTTTTGGCACCGGTGATTCGTCGCATTGCTGGGGCGGGAATCCAGGTCGTTAACACCGACATAGCCGTGGCCCGAGAGACCCTTCGGCGCCTGCAAAACGCTAACCGCCTTTCTACCAGCGTGGCCCCCGGGCAAATGGCATTCTGGAGCAGTGCGGCCAACGAACTGGCGGATCAACAAATTAAACGCTTGTGGGACGGCAGCGTAACGATAAACACGATGCGCTAATCGGTGTATTGCTCGAATCTTTAGGCAACGAAACGTTACTGAAAAAATACAGGGCGCCCGGTTTGGCGCTGAGAAAAAGTCAGGCACGCTATTCGAGCTAGCTCCCCATGCATTGCTTTAACCGCGTCATATCCAAGTGTTCCTCCAGCATATCGGCCAGGCGATCCAGCTGTTGCTCTCGATGGACCGCATAATCCACACTGCGCTGGCTTTTCAGGCCCGCCCATTCGAGTATGGCATTGCAACTGTCGGGAACATCAAACAGGCCATGCAGGTAACACCCCATCACCCGCCCATCCTCGCTCATGGCGCCATCATCCCTACCCTCCAGAACCAGCATAGGATGCTTTAATGCTTCGCCCTGAGTAAGGCCATTGTGGATTTCATACCCGCGAATCAGGGTGTCAGCGGCAACAAAACGGCCTTCCACATTTCGTAGCTGTTTACCGGAAATCAATCGAGTGGTCATGGATAACCAGCCAAGCCCGGCACTACTTCCCGCATCACTTTCTAACCCCTCCGGGTCGTCGATGCGCTCTCCCAACATTTGAAAGCCACCACAAATGCCTAGCACTTTGCCGCCGTAACGCAGGTGCTTTTCGATCTGCTTGTCCCAGCCCTGCTGGCGCAGGAAAGCCAAATCCGCACGGGTAGCCTTGCTGCCCGGCAGAATGATCAGGTCTGCCGACGGCCAAGCCTCCCCCATCTTTACGAATTGCAAATTCACCTGCGGATGTAATCGCAGAGGGTCAAAGTCGTTGTGGTTACTCATACGCGGCAACAGAGGCACCACCACATTGAAAGCACCCACGTCATGCGCGCCCTGTTCATCCACCGCATCTTCCGCATCCAGAGTCAGGCCATGCAAATAAGGCAACACCCCAAACACTGGCTTGCCAGTGCGCTCCTCCAACCAATCCAGCCCACCCTGCAATAAAGACAGGTCGCCACGAAAACGATTAATCACAAACCCCAGGGTTCGTTTTTGTTCACTTTCAGACAGTAAATCCAGGGTACCGGTGAGATGCGCAAAGACACCGCCGCGATCAATATCCGCCACCACAATCACCGGGCAGTCCACCCTTTCGGCAAACCCCATGTTAGCGATGTCGTTATCTCGCAGATTAATCTCCGCCGGGCTGCCAGCGCCTTCAGCGATGATCACATCAAACCGGGAAGACAAGTCCTGCCAGGCCGCCAGCACCGCCTCACTGGCGGTGTTCTTGTAGGCGTGATAATCCAGTGCCTGCATATTGCCCAACACCTTGCCGCGAATAATAACCTGGGCGCCCATATCCGTTTGTGGCTTGAGCAATACAGGGTTCATGTCACTGTGCGGCGCGACCCCGCAAGCCAACGCCTGCAACGCGGTAGAACGACCAATCTCACCCCCATCCACGGTCACA
Organism: Alcanivorax sp. 97CO-5; assembly: GCF_000524665.1. NCBI lineage: Bacteria > Pseudomonadati > Pseudomonadota > Gammaproteobacteria > Oceanospirillales > Alcanivoracaceae > Alcanivorax > Alcanivorax sp. 97CO-5. Next base: position 84,843 of record NZ_KI965908.1, on the reverse strand, counting down.
GCACTGTTCAGTGCCATGTTCTGCGGTTTAAACGGCGCCACCGAATATCCACGCCGGGCAAACCAGCGGCACAACGCCGCGACCACCGTGCTCTTTCCCGCATCCGATGTGCAGCCTTGCACCATCAGAGTCGCCACGGAGAAAACCTTACCTTGAACGTTACAATCTCAAACTTGAAGCGCAACCCAGCACCTACAGTGACCTTGCCGGCCCACTCGCCCCGTATTTTTTCCGAACATTTGAACGTCAAAAGGCCCTTCACAGCTCGACGCCCTTCTGCGCTCGAACTCCTAAATCCTTAAACGCATGCTTCACCACTTTCATTTCCGTAACGGTATCGGCGAGTTCGATTAATTGTTTGGGAGCATAGCGACCGGTGACAATGGCGTGCTGCATGGCCGGGCGGTTTTGCAGGTCGTCCAGCACCCGGTCTAAATCCAGGTATTCGTAACGAAGAGCAATATTGAGCTCATCGAGCAACACCATGTGATAGCTGTCGTCGCGCAGCATGGCACGGGCAATCTCCCACGCAGCACCGGCTGCCGCCACGTCCCGCTCGCGGTCCTGGGTATCCCAGGTATAGCCTTCCCCCATCACGTGGTAATCCACGTTCGGCTGATCACGGAAAAAGGCGTCTTCTCCGGTACTGAACGCCCCTTTAATAAACTGCACCACGCCCACTTTCATGCCATGGCCCAATGCTCTGGCCAGCATGCCAAAACCGGAACTGCTTTTTCCTTTGCCCGGCCCGGTGAGCACCAGAAGAATGCCCTGATCCTTATCCGCGCGAGCAATCCGTTGCTGCATGATTTCCTGTTTCTTTGCCATGCGGTAAGCATGGCGCTCTGGGGTTTTCGCATCATCACGCATGGTCGTGTCCTGTTCGAGAAGGGGCATTGTGATCAGGGGAAAGTGTGTCGGTGCGGAATTGTCCGCTAAAAATATCCGCCACAATCTGCGGAGCCGAAGGGAAATAGCCATGAAAGAAACTCGCCACCAGGCCCTTGTCCTGATAAACCGCTTCGCCTTCTGTACCTGTTTGCTTGCGGCTAAAAATGGCCGGCGTCAGTGGCGTGGACAAACTGCCGTGGTGGAAAGTATGCCCGCGAAGTTCACCTCGCGGCGTTACCAGCGCCTGCATTCCCAGCCCGTGCCGTTTCTTGGTCAAAAACGCTTCACCCGGCAACAGCCCGAAACCGGCATGGCGCTTTTCATCACCGTCTACCAACGTTGCCATACAACTCATTAACCCACCGCACTCCGCCAGAATCGGTTTGCCCGCATGGTGATGATCTCGAATGGCCTCACCCATGGCCGTATTCATGGCCAGCGTTTCACCGTGCAGTTCCGGGTAACCGCCCGGTAGCCATAGCGCGTCCACCTCGGGCAATGTCGTGTCTTGCAACGGGGAAAAGAACGTCAGCGCGGCTCCCAGCTCACGAAGCAAATCAAGATTGGCAGGGTAAATAAACGCGAAAGCCGCATCCCGAGCGATACCAATGCGACACCCCTTCAGCAAAGCAGGCAATGGCGCAGGCGCGGCGGCGGAAAAACTCACCGCGTGTGGAAGTCGATCCAAGCCCGCGTCTTGCAACACCGCCGCCGCCTCATCCAAAAGCGTATCCAGATCCGCCAACTCATTCGCTTGCACCAGCCCAAGGTGCCGTTCGGGTAATGTCATGGCCGCGTGCCGTGGCACCGAGCCCAGCAAGGTCATGCCCGCAGGCATCCCTTCACGTACCAAGTCACCATGACGCTGGCTCGCCACCCGGTTGGCAATAACCTCATTCACCACCAGGTCATCGCGGTAACTGGCCAGCCCCAAAGCGATCGCACCGAAGGTTTGCGCCATGCCCCAGGAATCAATCACTGGCAACGCCGGGATACCTGCCAACACCGCCAGATCAGCACTGGAGGGAGTGCCATCAAATAGCCCCATGGCGCCTTCTACCAGAATCAAATCCGCCTCTTCTGCAGCCTGGGCCAGGCGCCAACGGCACTCCTCCTCACCGGTCATCCACGGTTGTAGCTGGTAAACCGGCGCACCGCTGGCCTGTTCCAGAATCATGGGATCCAGATAGTCCGGCCCGAACTTAAACACACGAACCCGACGCCCCGCATTGCGGTGCAACCTGGCCAGTGCGGCGGTAATCAGTGATTTTCCCTGACCGGACCCCGGCGCGCTAATCAGCGCTGCCGGCACCGAGGCATTAAATAAGGTTGTCATCGGGTGGCTCATTCTCGTTTATTTTCCTCGCTCGTAAAGCGTTATCCAGAGGCGGCCTAACCCGGCACAAAGACCGGCGCACCGTTCACGTGAGCCACCACCAGTTTCTGGTCGTAAAGACGCTCCAGAGCCTCCGGCACCAGCATCGCTTCCGCCGGGCCAGAACAGCACTCACCGTCCGGATAGAGCAGCAGTAAATGATCACACCAACGGGCCGCAAGGTTCAGATCGTGCAGGCACATAAACACCGCAGCACCGTTATCTGCCTGTTGATTGAGCAACGCCATGACGGCCACTTGATGATGCAAGTCCAGATGATTCGTTGGTTCATCCGCCAGCCAAATCGTCGGCTGTTGGGTGAGCGCCGTGGCAATGGAAACCCGCTGACGCTCGCCGCCGGATAAGGTGCTCACCAGCCGATCCTCGAGTAGCGTCAACGACACCGCCGACAAGGCCTCATGGGCCAGGTGGATATCCTCGGCGCTCTCCCGCTGCCAGGCAGACAGAAAAGGGTGGCGGCCAATCAATACCGTTTCCATCACCGTGGCGGGAAAGCTGTCTTGACGCTCTTGGAACACGACAGCCAGCTGCCGAGCTACCTCCCGGCGCGACAGATGAGTTAACGGTGTGCCATTGAGTACCACCCGGCCGCGTCGGGGGGCGCGCAACCCGGCCAGGGTATGCAGCAGTGTCGTTTTACCCGCTCCGTTCGGCCCCAGCACCCCCCAACGCTGGCCGGATTTCACCTGCAGACTAAGCGGATCACCATCCCCGCGACCGGGGATGTCGATAACCAGATGTTCAATGTCCAGCACCGCCATGGCGCTCTCCGTTTCGGTGACACAGGTTCCGGGCGATGCCGTCCCCAATCAATCAGCGATTGCGATGCAACAAGAACAGGAAAGTGGGCACCCCCAATAGGGCCGTAATTACCCCCACAGGCAGCTGCTCAGGAGCCATCACCGTACGCGCCAGAGTATCGGCCACGGTCAGCAAGGTACCCCCCGCCAAAACACTGGCGGGCAAGATAATGCGCTGATCATTACCCAACTGTAGCCGCAGCATATGCGGCACAATCAGGCCGACAAACCCCACACTCCCGGCCGTGGTCACCGCCACCGCCGTCAACAGACTGGCCAAGACATACACCAGCCACTCCAACGGCTTCACCGCAATACCCAAGGCCGCGGCCTGTAACGGCCCCCTCGCCAACACATTCAGGCTACGCCCCAGTGGCAGGGTCAGCAGCACCGCGATAATCATCACTAACCAGGCTGCGTAAGGAGCGCGGGCGTAGCTCAAGTCTCCCATTAACCAATACAGCATGCCCGGCAACCGATCCGCAGGGCTCATGGTCAACATAAAGGTAATTACCGCGCCCCAACCGGCGGCCACCACAACGCCCGTCAGCAACAGTCTGGTCGGGGTCCAGCCGCCCCCGCCTTGCGCCAAACCAAACACCAACAAGGTAGATAGCAAAGCACCGGCAAACGCCGAGCCGGACACTAACGCCAAGCCGCCACCAATCAACATGGCACCCAGCGCGCCCACCGCAGCCCCCCCGGAAATACCCAGCACATAGGGGTCCGCCAGCGGATTACGCAACAACACCTGCATCAGCGCCCCGGCCAGGGCTAGCAGCCCCCCCGTGGAGAACGCCGCCAGCGCACGGGGCGCGCGCAACGACATAATCAGTTCCCGATGCAGGTCACTACCGCCACCGCTCGCCACAGCCCACAGATCCTGCAGTGAAATCGATACACTGCCCACCGCCACCGACAGTAATAACGCCAACAGCCCCAGGGCCGTCAGCGCGAATAAGGTAGCAAGCGTCGGCGACTTAATGGCGAGCACGGGCACTTTCCAAATGCCGACACAGGGCGCGGGCACCGATCAGCATTTGCGGGGTAGGCCGCTGCAATGTGGACGGCGCAACAAAAAACAAATTATCGTTTTTTACCGCCCGTAAGCTGGCAAACTGCCGCCACGGCGCCAGCCAGCCCGGATCATCTTCACCCATCCCCCCCGCAACAATGGCCTGTGGATTTTTCTCCAACACGGACTCCTGACTGATTCGCGGAGTCAGGGTGGGAAGATCAGCGAAGACATTTTCCCCACCACACAGCTGAATCGCTTCACTGATCAGGTGCTTGCCATTTACCGTCATTAGCGGCTCTTTCCATACCTGATAAAACACACTGACTTTCGCTGCATCGGCATAACGTTCACGCAGGGCATCGATGCCCGATCGAAAAGCCTCCGCCGCACCCAGCCCTACCGACTGAGTGCCGGCCAGCCTGGCAAAACGCTCCAGCGAAGTGCTCACATCCTCAAACCGGCGCGGCTCGCTGTAATACACCGGCAGCCCCAAGGCTTGCAGGCGTTCCACCTGAGGTAACGGGTTGCCACTATGCCACGCGACAATCAGGTCCGGTTTTAGCGACAAAACGGCCTCTAAATCCAGACGTTTATAACTGCCCACCCGCGGTAATTTTTTCGCCGCAGGCGGGTAATCACTGAAGCTCACCGCGCCGACCATCTGCCCACCGGCCCCTGCCGCAAACAGCAATTCGGTGGCGCCGGGAGAGAGGGCAATAATGCGGCTGGCCGGTTTTTCCAAACACACCTCACGCTGGATATCGTCGGTGACACACACCGCCGCCATGGCCGTATCAAACATGGCCAACAACGTCAGCAACAACCCCCAGCGTAAAACGCGCATTCACTCACTCCATCTCATCTCGCAGCGCTATTCTTGCTCTACCTATCGTAGCGCAGGCTCAACATTACCGAACGCCCTGCGTTCATATAGTTCCAACCAGCAAAGTTCTGCGCCGTGGCGTACTCCTTGTCGAGCACGTTTTTCACCGCCAGGCGTGTGGACCAGTTCCGTGCGAAATTCCAGCCGACGCGCAAATCCAGCAAACCGAACCCAGACAGCCGCACGTCGTTTTGCGCATCGTTATAACGGTGCCCTTGCAAAACCACACTGCCTCCTAGGGAAACGTTCCCCATGGCTCGGTCCAGATCAAAACGGAAGCTACGCTTTGACTGACGCTGAAGCACCAACCCCGTATCCCGATCTTCTGGATCCTGAGCCGTAAAGGCCGCACCAGCGCGCCACTGGTTTATCTCAACACCGGTAGCCAGTTCGACACCCCGAATGCGCGCCCGGTTCACATTGAACGGCGCATAACGCCCACCCTGCAAGGCATAGGCAATCAGGTCATCCACATCGGTCTGGTAGGCGGCAATATCCCAGTACCAACGCTGATACTGGCCCCTCACCCCGAGCTCGGTGCTGGCGGAACTTTCCGGGTCCAGCTGGTCATTACCAAAGCCGGGGAAGTACAAATCATTAAAGGTCGGCGCACGGAAAGCGGTGCCATAGCTGGCCCGTAACCGGTGATGGTTATCGAGCTTGTAGCCCAACGCCAGTCCGCCAGTGGTTTCACTGCCATAGGCTTCGTTGTCGTCGTAACGGCCACTGGCCTGCACATCGAAGGCACCAAAGTTTAATAACAGCTGGGCAAAACCGGCGCTATTGTCACGCTCGTCTTCCAAATACAGCGTGGTGCTGTCCACTAGGTCTTGCAGGTAATCGGCACCCACCACTAGCTGGTGATCCCCCAAAGCAAACACATTCTGCCAGTTAGCCGCACGGCTACGGGTGTTAAAAATGCTGTCTCGGTTGCCGTCGGTGAAGTTCTCGTTCTCGTCGCGGGAATCGCTAAGAATAAGTTTGCTCAACCAACGTTCCGTCACCCACAACTGCCCTTTCACACCCGCAGTCTGCATGGCGTAGTCGGTCACTTTTTTCTGCGAAGGCGAGCTGCCTTCAAACTCGGTGCTGCCGGCTGCCCGAAAACCGAACACGCCGATTTCCGCATCGTTATCGAAGCGATGCGTTACCCGAGCCACCGCCGATGTGTTGTCGTAGCCACGATCATCACTGCCTTCACGAATTTCTGTGCCATCGGTATCAAAGCGGTCCACCGCCAAGTTATAGCGCGTACCGTCCTGCTCCCCCTGCGCGCCCGCTGCCACCCGGCGGCTATTAAACGAACCCGCTCCCAGCTCCACCCAGCCGGTTTGTTCATTGCTGAGATCCCGAGCCCCAGGTGTAAAAACCTGCACCACGCCACCCACAGCATCCGCGCCATACAAACTGCCACGGGGGCCACGCACAATTTCAATACGGTCAATCAAGGTGGGAGGCAGGAACTGCCAAGACGGGCTGCCGCCGGTTGCCGAACGCAGGCGCACACCATCAACCATTAACAACGTTGAGCTACTGCCCGTACCCCGCAAATAAACACTGGTGGCCTTACCGAAGGCACCATTACCGGTGATATCCACGCCGGGCTGGCCTCTTAGCATCTCGGTAATATCCTGGGGCTGACGCTCGCGTAATTGCTTCTCATCGAGCACCGTTACCGAGGCCAATGACGCCTCTGTAGTACGGCTGGCCAGCGTAGGCGTGACGACCACGGGATCGAGCATAGAAACGCGCAGAACAGCAGCATCAAGCGGTGAAGATTCCGCGTAGGCAAGCAAGGGCCACGCACACAAAGACATCGCAGCACACGCTGCAATGGGACGAAATACCATCGAGAGATCCCCCTCTGCCGTGCCCACCCGCACGGCCTGAATTTAGCCGCAGCAGAACAAGCACAGGGAGACAGGCGCAATCGCGCCAACACACCCCACCATCGCCCACCGCAACGCCTGGTTGAAAGCCCTAAGAAGCTTCCTTACCTTTTGGCCGGTCTCCGGGCTAATGAGCGAGGCTTAGCCTCTCGACAGTCGCCTTCCCATGCAAAAGCACAGTGGCATTTCGACTATCGTTTACTCAATCACCGTTGCGGGGGCAGCGCCGGATTAGAGCCAAGGCTCTCACCGGCTTCCCGTTTAACCCGCCCTGTGTTCAGGGTGGGCACCGAAAGGTGGCGCGAAATTACCAATGGCAGCAGGCTTTAGCAAATAAATTCACCTCCTTATGAATTTTACTCAAGGCAAGTTGAGCACAGCTCTCGCTGAGTCAACCAGCGCTAATACTCAAGTCTGTGGCGATATGCCACATTCCAGCCAGCCGGCGATCTAAAGATAATCCCCCACCTACAGCGCAGACCTTGTCGCGTGCTTTGTTCAAAAAATCGGGGATTATCATGCGAATTCTGACTCTGGCCACCGCATCCTTAGCCACCATTCTGACAGGTTGCGGAGGCTCAAGTTCATCGGGCGACCGTGCTTGGGAGAGCAGCAGATCCAGCACCGCTCGCACCATCGAAATTCCAGTAAAGGCCGTGGCAGGGACGACTGACATCAGCTGCGATGCAACCTTGCAGTCCCTCGGTACCGCAGGCACGGAAGTCAGCCTGGTGGATTTCCGCTTCTTCGTTCACGATCTGGCGGTGGTTACCGATGAAGGCCAGGTTATTCCCGTAGCACTGGACGCAGACGCCGAATCGCAAAACGCCGACGTAGCCCTGCTCGATTTCCGCGACAAAGATGAGAACTGTGCCGGCGAAGGAGCCAACACGAATTTCAACGACACCATTACCATCAAAGTGGATGTGGACAGTGAGCTCGTTATTAGCGACCTGCAGTTCACTCTGGGCGTGCCGTTCGAACTCAATCATTTGGATCAGTCACTGGCGGAAGAACCGCTGCGCAACCCAGGGAAAGCTAGCGGCATGGCCTGGAGCTGGCGGGGAGGTTACAAATTTACCGGCCTGGATGTGAAACCGGTAAGCGACGACATCTCTAAAAACTGGCATATCCATATCGGTAGCACCGGCTGTACCGCTGACCCCGCTGAAGGTGAAGAACCCGTACCCTGCCCCAATCCAAACCGCGCAACGATTAAGCTGCCCTTAGAAGGAGCAAATTTAGAAGACATCGCCATTCAACTGGACTACGCCAAACTGGTGGAAGGAAGCAATCTATCCCAAGATGAAGGCGGTGCCAGTGGTTGTATGTCAGGATTCAGCGACCCGGAATGTCCCGCAATTTTCAAGCGCCTGGGCCTGCCATGGGGTGACACCGAAGCAGTCGAGCAAAGTGTCTTTTCTATCGTACCGAAATGATGAAGAAGCCATTTCTCCTGTTGGCCGGGCAATCGCCCGGCCTTTTCCTTGTGCTCGGCACGCTGCTCCTAAGCGGCTGCCCAGAGCAGAGCGAAACCCGGGTAGATGATCAAGGCGCGTCCTACTCCGCCTATGACTGGCAACTCCCGGAAAACATTCCGCTGCCCCGCGAACCGGCGGACAACCCGATGACGGAAGAAAAGTTTCAACTCGGCCGGCATCTATTCTATGACAAGCGACTCTCCGTCAATGGCACCATCAGCTGCTCCAGCTGCCACCACCAGGACAAAGCCTTTAGTGATGGCGTTGCCCGCCCCGCTGGCGCCACCGGCACACTTCACCCGCGTAACAGCCAAGCGTTGGTGAATGTGGCCTGGTACAACACCCTCACCTGGGGCAACCCGGCGCTCAGCACCATTGAACAGCAAATCATGCTGCCCCTGTTTGGTGATGACCCTATCGAACATGGCATCAATGGCGCTAACTCGGAACAGATTCTCATGAATCTGCAATCCGACCCTGTCTATGCGCCGTTGTTTGCAGCGGCCTTTCCTGAGCAGGATGAGCCGTTATTTGGCGACACTGCCTATAGCAACATCGTCAAATCGTTGGCTTCCTTTGTACGCGGTTTGGCGTCGTTCAATAGCCCGTTTGATCGCAATGAGCTATCCGCCTCAGCCAAGCGTGGTTCCGCCCTGTTCAACGGTGAAAAGCTGGAATGTTTTCATTGTCATGGAACCTACAATTTCAGCGATGCCACAGTGGACCGTCGCACCAGTTATATCGAAGCACAATTCCACAACAATGGTCTGTACAACATTGATGGCCTTGGAGGCTACCCCGAACCCAATACCGGTCGCTACGAACTGACCGGCAAAGCCCATCACATGGGTCAGTTCAGGGCTCCCTCGTTAAGAAACGTAGCCCTCAGCGCCCCCTATAACCACGACGGTTCCGTGGAAACGCTGGAACAGGTGATACGCAACTACGCGGCAGGTGGGCGCAACATTACCAGCGGCCCTAATACAGGCGACGGGCGCATGAGCCCATACAAAGATAGCTTCATCGTTTCTTTCTCTATTTCCGATTCTGAAATAGCCGATGTGGTGGCTTTCCTGGAATCGCTCACCGACGAAGAATTCATTAATAACCCGCGTTTTTCCAACCCCTGGACCGAGAGCAGCCCGCAGGACTCCGCCCCATGAAATTCCGTTTTTTAGCTCCACTGATGGCTGCCAGCTCCCTGAGCCTGGCACACAGTGTGCCCAGCCAAAATAACCCCACCACCGTAGACGCCAGTCTCGCCGCCACATGGCGGTCCGCTAACGTGATTGGCGATTACGATTACTGGCAAATCCCTGGCACCATGATGGGAGGCGAAGCTTGGCCTGCGGAAAAAGGGGCGCAGATTGATGAACTGAACCTGGGCGTCGCTCACCGTATTGATGAGAATTTCTACGGGGTCATCAAATTCAACCACCACGCCGGCGGTGATGATGATCACGGCGGTGCCGAGCTAGAGCATGCTTATGTCGGCTGGGTCTGTTGTGACGATACCGGTCCCTGGCTGGTGGAGGCAGGCAGGATGTCTGCCCAATTCTCCCCTGGGCTGGCTCAGCATTCCGTAGACCGGCTCGCCAGCGAAAGTCCGCTAGCGCTGGATGTGCTGTTCGGGCGCGATTTCCATGATGATGGCTTACGCTTCTGGTGGCATCAAATGGCAGGCTTTTCCCTTGGCGCTGAGGTCTGGAAAGGCAAAGCCTTCCCCGCTACCGACACAGAGAATGGCGGCGCCTGGGATGTATTTGGCCAATACCAGTGGCAAGGCGAACGGTTGGCGCTAACGCTGGGCGGGTGGTTCTACAGCGCAGAAGCGGAGTCACGTAGCGACCATCGCTACGGAGGCGGCCATCAACATGTACCGGTAGCACCTCCAGGCGAAATCGCCACCCTCTTTCCGGACACACGCTACACCGGCGAAACCGAAATCGCCGGCGCTCACTTCAAGCTGGGATATAAACTCAATCCGGATTGGGCATTAGCCCTCGACGGTGAGTGGATGCAGGCAAAACCCGATGGCGTAGTGCATGACGGCATCGGCCGTGAAGCAAACTTCACCGCCACCCAGCAAGGCGGCTGGCTACAGCCCTCCATCACTTGGCGAGCGCATACCTTTGGGCTGCGTGCAGAACAACTGAACACCGACAACAAGCTCACCGGTGCCGCAGCGCCACAATTAGCGCAGGACAGCGGGTTAGCCAATCCTCTTGAGCATGATCCGCAGCGCCTCACCGCCATCTGGCGGTGGCAATGGCGGAAAAATATCGCCATCCGCGCGGAAGCTGTTCAGGACGAGTCCCTGCCCGAAAAAGAGCATCGCTGGAACCTGGGAATTGTCTGGAAAGAAACCTTATGGTCTAGCAAAACGGGGCTGCGCGGTCATCATTAAAGCGCCGCGGCCAATTGCGCCCATCCCCGATCGTGCCCAGGCAAACCAAAACGCAATGCGGGCACATCGGGGAAAAGCCGAACCAACACGCCCTGCCGGGCCAGTGCCTCGGCGAGGGCGTTGGCCTTATCGGTCTTGCACCAAGCAAATAATCCACAATCGCCTTCTGCTTGCAGGCCTGCGTCACTCAGCACCGTCAGCAGCCGTTGGTGTGCCGTTGTAATCCGCTGATATTGACGCTGTTTCCAATCAGCATCGGTTAGCGCCTTAGCCATCACAAAACGGGCCGGGTGATTCACCGCCCAGGGCCCTAACCGCTGAGCCATTTGAGAACACAAATCCGGCGTCGCCGTGACGAGCCCCGCACGCAAACCGGCCAAACCATAAAACTTGCCCAGCGAACGCAGCACAATCAATCCAGCTCGATCACTCAGCGGCGCCAAAGACTGCCCCTCAGTCGCGTCCAAAAACGCTTCATCCACCACCAGCCAGCCACCTCGCTTCAGCAACTGCTGATGCCAGCCCAACAGCGTTTCACTGTCCGTGAGCTTCCCTGTGGGGTTATTGGGATTAATACACACCAGCACATCGAGCGTCGCCAAGGTGGCCTCAATGCGGTCGTAGGCCAGCGGTATGACCTCATGGCCTGCTCGCGCCCAAGCCTGCGCATGTTCCGCATACCCCACCGCAGGCACACCCACACGGCAACGGGGCCGCAATAAAGGCAAGGTTTGCAATGCCGCCTGGCTCCCCGGCACCGGCAGGCAATCGGCATTGCTGGGTAGCGCCAGCACCTCACGACAAATATCCACCAGGCCATCGTCATCTTCCGGCAAGCGCCGCCAAACATGCTCCGGCACTGCCGGTACAGGCCAGGACCAAGGGCTAATCCCCGTGGACAAATCCAGCCAGTGATGCGGGGGAATCCCCCAACGTCTCGCCGCGTTATGCACCCCGCCACCATGGTCCAGCTTTGCCACGCTCACACCAACGCTCCCACTATAAAGACCAGTAACCACAACAATACGCTACGCCACACCAGTACAATGGCCGCGTCGATGCTGTCCGCATCCGCGGGCCGGCCCTCTCCTAACAACGGCTTATTTTTCCAGCCACCGTGGTACGGGGCGCCGCCGCCCACTTGCACCCCCAGCGCACCTGCGCCGGCGGCCATCACCGGCCCCGCATTGGGGCTATCGCAGCCCTTGGCTTGCTGCCGCCAGCAGCGCAACGCGGTCCAGAAGCGGCCGTGCAACCCGCCCACTAGCGCATAACTCAGCGCGGTCAGTCTCGAAGGCAACCAAGCAAGGCCGTCATCCAGCCGCGCGGCAGCCTTACCGAAGCGTTCGAAACGAGCGGTGCGATACCCCCACATGGCATCCAGCGTATTCACCAACCGATGTAATATCGCACCGGGCAGCCCCGCCACCACAAACCAAAACAGGCTGGCAAACACCGCATCGGCCCCATTTTCCAATACGGATTCGGTGGCGGCCCGTGCCACCCCGTTGGCATCCAGTGCCTGTGTGTCACGGCTAACAATTCTCGCTACCTGTTCTCTGGCCTCAGGCACATTCTGCGCCCGTAACGGTGCGGCCACCGCACGGCCATGGTCGGCCAAACTGCGCGCGCCCATCACCAGCCACAAGCCCACCACCTGCAACAGCCAGCAGGCCCACCCTGGCAGGGTCGACAACATCAGCACAGCCAACAGCACCACCGGTAGCACCAAGACCAGCACCGCTCCGGCCCCCTTGAACACACTACCCGGCGCAGCCGCATTCCAACGCTGCTCTAACCACCCGGCCAGCCGACCAAACCCCACCAGCGGATGCCAGCGACGCGGCTCGCCCAGCAGAAAATCCAGCACGATCGCTGCCACAGCAGCACTTATCAGGGAAACAGAAAGCATGATTTTGCCGTCATTGTCCGGTATCGATGGCGGGCAGTGTACTTGACACTCCCGGTTGCGGGGCAGAGGATTTGCCGCTTTCCGGCCCTGCGCCGCCCCAACCGGAGACACCCGTGAGTACGCCTTTGCCTTGGCAACAGCCGATTGCCGCCCCCAGCGAACCCCATCGGCAAGCCGCCCTGCACCGCCAAGCCCAGCTCACCAAACCCGCCGGCTCACTAGGCGAACTTGAATCTCTGGCGGTCACCCTGGCGGGCCTGCAGGCGACAAACCTGCCACGCATTGAGCAGGTTTGCATTGCCGTTTTCGCCGCCGACCATGGCGTCTGCGAGGAAGGCATCTCCGCCTTTCCCCAAGCCGTCACCGGGCAGATGATTGCCAATTTTGTTGCTGGCGGAGCTGCCATCAGTGTCATGGCAAAACAACTAGGCGCCGCTCTGGAAGTAATCAACCTGGGCACCGTCAGCCCGCTGCCCATTGACGACGGCGTGATTGATGAACACATCGCCCCGGGCACCGGAAACCTAGCCCGCCAACCCGCCATGACCGACGCCCAATTGCAGGCCGCACTCGCCGCCGGAGATCGCGCTGCGCAACGGGCCGCCGATCGCCAAGCCGACGTGTTTATTGGCGGGGAGATGGGCATTGGCAACACCACCAGCGCCACCGCCCTGGCCTGCGCACTATTAGGCGAAGACGCCACCGCACTCACCGGCCCTGGCACCGGGCTGACACCAGAAGGCGTTGCCCACAAAGCCCAAGTGATTGCCCAGGCCCTAGCCCGTCACGGCACCCGGCCCGAACCGTTGGCCGTGCTGGTCTCTTTGGGGGGCTTTGAAATCGTCGCTCTGGCTGGCGCCTTTATCGGCTGCGCGGTACGCGGCATCCCGGTATTAGTGGACGGTTTTATTGTCTCCACAGCAGCCCTTGCCGCCTGCCAACTTCGACCACAATTACGCCCCTGGTTACTGTTCGCCCACCAGTCACGCGAGCCCGGCCACCAACGGCTGCTGCACGCCCTGGACGCCACCCCGCTGCTGGATCTTTCCCTACGCTTGGGCGAAGGCAGTGGCGCGGCTGTAGCAGTACCGTTATTACGCAATGCCTGCGCGCTACACAATCATATGGCGACCTTTGCCGACGCCAATGTCAGCAACGAAAACTAATTTTGCCGGATTACAGTAACGCCGAAGCCAACCTACAAGAACGGGAATAGATACCGATGAGCACCACTATTTTTGACCTGATTCGTCATGGTGAACCCGCCGGCGGGCAAATGTACCGGGGCCACAAAGATGACCCGCTGAGCGAGCAGGGCTGGCAGCAAATGCGTAATGCCATTACCGGCGACGATAAGTGGGACCACATCCTCAGCTCGCCCCTATTACGTTGCCGGGAATTTGCCGCCGAGCTGGCCAAAGAAAAGAATTTGCCGATGACCGTAGCGCACGATTTTAAAGAAATCAGCTTCGGCGACTGGGAAGGAAAAACCCGCGAGCAGGTGGCCCAGGAATACGGCGATCACCAAGCCAACTTCTGGCGCGATGCAGAAAGCCACCCACCGAGCAATGCGGAAACTATTCAGGATTTTCATCAACGCATCGGTGAAGCCTGGGCGCTGTGGCAAAACACATTGAAGGGCCAGCGCGTGCTATTGGTGTGCCACGGCGGCGTCATTCGCATGGTGCTAAGCCACGTACTTAGCATAGCCCCCAGCAAAGCCATGGCCGGCTTTCAGGTGCCTTACGCCTGCCGCTCAAGGGTGCGGCTAGATGCCAGCGAATTCGGCACCTTGAGTTGCTTGATACAGCACGGGTAATTCTGGGTTGAACCTTCCACGTTGAAACGCGGGTAAGCCCCGGCTAACTGAGCGTTTTGGTCGCGACCTTTGAAGTGTATTTGATGAGGTGTATTTGTGATGCGGGCATCGCACACCCGCCCTTTAGAGCGTTGAATTACACCCCTTTTAGCGTCTGCGTGAGCCCGGCCACCGACAGCAGCACCGTATCGCATTTTTCCGCTAACGACTGATTCAACCAGCCCAGCTCATCGGCGAAGCGACGGGTTAGCGGATCCATGCCGATAATCCCTAGCCCCACTTCGTTGCTGACTACCACCGCATTGCCGGGGTACTGCCCCAGCGCCGCCAGGAAACTGTCTCGCTCGCGAACAAAAGTAGCGTCCCCTGCGTGCAGCAAATTACTCACCCATAGGCTCATGCAATCAATCAACACGCAGGGGAGCGGGGACAACCTGGCCTGGCGGTTCAGCAAAGCCCCCAGATGCAATGGTTCTTCCACTAGCCCCCACCCCGCCGGGCGGCGCAGGCGATGGCGACGAATGCGATCACTCATTTCACCATCGCCCGCCGTCGCCGTGGCCACATATACCACCGGTTCGCCTGACTCGGTAACGCGCTTTTCCGCCAACGCACTTTTGCCGGAACGAATGCCGCCGAGGATCAGGCTACAGGGCATCAGTTTTTCTTCACGAACTGAGTCAGAATAACAATCCGCTGGCCTTCAACCCGACCTTCAATGTGCTCAGGATTATCCTGCACCAAAGAGATATTGCGCACTGGGGTGCCGCGTTTGGCGGTGAAGTTGGCGCCTTTCACGTTCAGGTCTTTAATCAGCGTGACCGAATCGCCGGCTTCTAACACGGCGCCATTACTATCGCGGTGTAATTCCCCCGCTTCTTCATTCTGGCCTTCCCCTGTAGCCTGGGCCCAGGCGAGGGTGTCGTCCTCCAAGTAAAGCATATCAAGCAGATCCTGGGGCCAGCCTTCCCCCTGCAAACGCGTTAGCATTCGCCATGCCAGCACCTGCACAGCGGGCACCTGGCTCCACATGCTGTCGTTAAGGCAACGCCAGTGATTAACGTCTTCATTGCCGGGATTATCCAGCTGGGTTTGGCAGGTTTCACACAGCAGTACGCTTTGCTCGGCACTGCCATCGGATTCAGGGGGTACGGGATATACAGCAAGAGCATTGCTCGCCCCACAAAGCTCACAACAAGAATTGGCGCGGGCAAGCAACGAAGATTCCAGTGTCATGTAACGGCTCCTTTATCGGGGCCACATTATAACCGATTTGCGGCCCCCCAGCGGGCACCTTGAACGCCATTGCCGGAAAAAGTCGTCACTAACCATGGTCAAGCCCCCCCTACCTATGGCTCACCATGCAACCTACCCCGACAACAAATCAGAAAATGAAAAGAACGCCAAAGCATCTCCCGGAGCCACCGTACAGCCCACCGGAACCACGGCCAGGCCATCCGCCCACACGGCCGAGCTGAGCATGCCGGAACTCTGATTAGGGTGCTTTTTCAGCACCGCTTGAGCGGCGTCAACCACGCAGCGCACACGCAGGTATTCCTGTCGTTTGGCCGGCTTGTTGATAGTGAAGTCCGCCGGCAAAGACATGGCCGTTGGCAATACCGCATCCGCGCCACAACAGCGCCGCAACATTGGCAACACCAGCATCAGATAGCACACCAACACCGCAGAGGGGTTTCCCGGCAGCCCAAAGAAGGGGATACCGCCAAGGTTGCCGTAGGTAAACGGCTTACCTGGCTTAATCGCGAGGCGCCAAAAATCTAACTCCCCCTGCTCGGCAAGCACCGCTCGCAAATGATCTTCTTCGCCCACAGACACCCCGCCGGTAGAAATAATCACATCCGGGCGTTGCGCTGAATCGGTGAGTAAATCATTGAGAGTTTCGCGGATAATGGCCGGGTCATCGGGCAGATGTTCCCGATGCACATTCACAAAGCCGCTTTGCTGTAGCAACTGCGTTAGCAGGGGGCCATTGCTGTCGAAAATTTTTCCCGGTAACGGGGACTCTTCCGGCGACTGGATTTCATCGCCGCTGGTGAGAATCAACACCCTGGGGGAATACACTTTTACCGTCGCGATCCCAACGGAAGCAGTCAGCCCCACCGCCTGGGGGGTCAGCCTCTCACCCCGCGCCAGCACCACTTCGCCGTGCCGAGCATCCTGCCCCGCCGGGCGAATATTTTGCCCGGCCGTCACCGTGTCTCTACCCGGCAAACGCACCCGGTGTTCAGCAATTTCACAGTCTTCCTGCATCAATACCGTATCGGCCCCGGCAGGCACCGGTGCACCGGTAAAAATCCGCGCCACCTGACCTGAAACTATCGTGGCGGGCGCATCACCCGCCGCCACACGCAGCGGCATGGGCCGTGTTAGCCCCGGCTCGCCCAGGTCCGCATAGCGCAGCGCCACACCATCTACGGCCGCGTTATCAAACGCCGGCACATCTACCCGTGAGGTAACGGGCTCAGCCAAATACTGCCCCTGACAACCGGCCAACGGCACCTCGGTGATTGCCCGAAACGGGCGCGCCGAATCCAGTAACCGCTCCAGCGCTTGTGCCACTGGCATTAAGGGTTGCTTGCCTGCGTGCATTTTTCTCTTCCTTTCAAATCACCGCGACAACATTCGCTTTATCGGCGCACTTGGGCAACAAAGTTACAGGGCCGATGACGGGCATCCAGCTGCTCGACAATAATGCGATCCCACCCTGTGGCACACGCATTATTGGACCCTGGCAGGCAAAAAATCACCGTGCGGTTGGCCAGCCCGGCCAGGCAACGACTCTGAATAGTGGAAGAACCGATATCCTCCACGCTCACCTGCCGGAACAGTTCGCCAAACCCCTCAATGGTCTTGTCGAACAGAGGCGCCAGCGCCTCCGGGGTGGAGTCCCGCCCTGAAAACCCGGTGCCACCGGTAGTCACAATCCCTTGTATCCGATCGTCGGCAATCCAATCAGAAACCACCTTGCGCAGCTGATAGATATCGTCCTTCACTATCTGCCGCGCTTGCAGGGTATGCCCCGCCTCTTTTAACCGCGCTACCAGCAGGTCTCCAGAGGTATCGGTTTCCGGGGTTCGGGTATCACTCACGGTCAATACCGCCAGCGCCAAGGGCTCAAATCTAGCCGCAGGTTTGGACATACATTCTCTCCTTACGCAATCCGCCAATGCTAGCACGTGTCATACCTGGGCGGCTGGACAGCACAGCATGATTTGACCGTTGCCAACAGCCCCTGTTCTAGGCTACTCCCCAAAGGTAAATTCAATTTCTATCAAGAGTTTATCGGAGAACCGCCATGAACCGTATGGAAGTCGCCCAGCAAGAGGCTGCACAACTGCCCCGGATGCCACAACGCAAGCTCAAGGATATCCCAGGTGACTACGGCTGGCCGTTACTCGGGCATACCGTGCCGTTTCTGAAGGACTATCACAAAATGGTCACCCAGCAAGCAGCTAAGCATGGGCTGATTTTCAAAGGCTCGGTGTTATTCCAGCACGGGGTGACGCTGCTCGGCCCCGATGCCAACGAGTTTGTTCTCAAGGACCCGGAACATGCTTTTTCCAGCCGGGCGGCCTGGAATCCGATCTTGGAAAAGCTGTTCACCGACGGCTTAATGTTGCGTGATTTTGCCGACCATAAATTTCACCGCCGCATCATGCAGCAGGCATTTAAAAAACCCGCCTTGGCCAGTTATCTAGGCCGCATGAACGGTCACATTGGCAGTGAGATCAGCCACTGGCCCACAGGCAAAGAATTGAGGTTCCAAGACCATATCAAGTCTTTGTTACTGGACGTGGGCGCACAAATCTTTTTCGGCTTGGAAATGGGGCCGGAGTCCAACAAGGTGAACCAGTCTTTTATCGACGCCACCGACGCCTCTTTGGCCGTCGTTCGTCTGCCCATCCCGGGCCTGCTCTGGCACCGTGGCATGAAAGGGCGCCGCTATTTGGAAAAGTTTGTCATCGGGCTGATTCCACAAAAACGGGCCAGTAACACACCCGATTTCTTCAGCGAGCTTTGCAAGGCCGCAGACGAAGAAGGGGGCCTCTCAGATAAAGACGTGATGAACCACATGATCTTCCTGTTGTTCGCCGCCCACGACACCACCACCAGCACCCTGTGCTCCATTGTCTACATGCTAGCCAAACACCCGAACTGGCAAGATATACTGGTGAAAGAAATAGAAGGGCTGAATAAAGAAACGCTAGACTATGACGACTTGGCGAAAATGGAAAAAACCGACTGGGTCTTTCGCGAAACCCTGCGCATGCGACCCGCGCTCACCACCTTCCCCCGGCGCACAGTCAAAGAGATTGAGTATCAGGGCTATACCCTACCAAAGAACACCTTGGTAAGTATATCCACGCTCTACACACACTACATGGAAGACTACTGGAGCAACCCGACCACCTTCGACCCGGAACGCTTCAGCGACGAACGCGCCGAGCACAAGAAGCACTTTTACCAGTGGGTCCCTTTCGGCGGCGGCCATCACAAATGCTTAGGTCTGAATTTCGCTGAATTACAAACCAAGACTTTTCTGTTCCAGTTTCTGAAACGTTACCGCGTTAGCGTCAAACCCGGCTACGAACTGCCCACCCAGCAAGTACCGCTGATCATGCCAAAAGATGGATTACCCGTGGTGCTAGAAAAAAGAGCCTAACGTTGAAACGCAACCACACCCTTTCCACGCCAAAAAAAGGGGCCGCGATCATCACTGATCACGGCCCCTCTTTTTGGTATCACCAATTCACCTCGCGTTTTAGCGTCTAACTTTCGCCTCCGCTCTGCTGAAATAAATGCACATCCCGCTGGGGGAAAGGAATGGTGATACCGGCTTTATCAAAGGCGTATTTCACCTGCTCGAACAAACCAAAATACACCGGCCAATAATCTTCCGAATTCACCCACGCCCGAGTCAACATTGTAATGCTGCTATCCGCATGGGCCGAAACAAAAATATCGGCGTCGAAACTACCACCATCCAGAATGCGATCATCGTTATCAATCACCGATTGAATCGCGGCCCGAGCCTGCTCAATGCTATCTCCATAGCCAATACCAAATTCGATATCTATGCGCCGTTGCGGCTCCACAAAAATATTTTTGATACAGCCATTGGACATGAGTCCGTTGGGGATCACGATGCGCTGGTTGTCGTAGGTCGTGAGGATGGTATTGAAAATCTGAATATCCCATACTTTTCCGGTATGCCCCTGGGCTTCAATAATGTCCCCCACCCGGTACGGTTTGAAGAGCAGGATAAGTACACCACCGGCAAAGTTACCCAGGCTTCCTTGCAACGCCAGCCCCACCGCCAACCCCATGGCACCCAGCATGGCAATAAAGGACGTCGTTTGTACGCCAACCATTCCTGCCACGGCCACCAGCAACAAAATTTTAAGCAGCACATCCACAAGACTGGTCATAAACTTCTGTAAGGTATCGTCCACGGCCTTCAAGCCCAGCAGCCGGTTCATGCCCTTGATCACCCTCTTGATGATCCAGAAGCCCACAATCAATGTAATCACCGCTAGCAGCACCTTAGGAAAATAGGCCATGCTTAGCTCAATTCCCTTGTCCAGATACGGCTGTATTTGCTCCATATCCATGATTCCCTTCCTTTATGAGTTATGTAGACACTTAAAGTACCACTAAGAGGCCAACCGCAAACCTTAACTGCGTCTGAATCTGCCGCTATTTATCCTTTCGGCCCAACGGTGGAGGTGTGAATCCTTACCCAAATTAGCGCTATACTGCGGGCACATTCTCCACCGAATAGATAGCCATGAAGTACGCCATCGTGCCGGTCACCCCGTTCCAACAAAACTGTTCTATTCTGAAATGCGAAGCGACCAACAAGGTGGCTATCGTGGACCCAGGCGGCGACCTGGAAAACATCCTCACCGCCCTTGAGCAAATAGGCGGCACACCGGAAAAAATCCTCGTCACCCACGCGCACCTGGACCATATTGGTGCCGTGGCAGACCTGGCTGAGCGGCTATCTCTGCCCATTGAAGGCCCGCACCGGGACGATCAATTCTGGATTGATATGCTGCCCCAGCAAGCACAAATGATGGGCTTTGCTCCATCACGCCCATTCACGCCAGACCGCTGGCTGGAAGGCGGCGATAGCGTCACCGTGGGGGAAACCCGTTTCGAAGTGCGCCACTGCCCCGGGCACACTCCCGGCCACGTAGTGTTCTACCAGCCCGAAGCAAAACTGGTGGTGGTGGGTGATGTCCTATTTAACGGTTCCATAGGCCGCACGGATTTCCCCAAAGGCGACCACGACACACTGATCCAAGCGATTAAGGATCAGCTGCTAACCTTGGACGACGACGTGTCCTTTATTCCCGGCCACGGCCCCATGTCCACCATTGGCCATGAACGCAGCCACAACCCTTTCGTATCTGGCAAACACGGATAGACATGGATTCAGTGGTAATGAAGTGGCTGCTCACCGTGATGGTGCTGCTGGTCGGCTGGGTATTGTCCATCGCCCTGCGTGGGGCAACCAAACGGCTGGGCCGCCGCCGGGGCTATAGTCGCGCGCGTATTTTTCAAACCGCCGTGGTGATCAACAGCAGCAGCTTGCTCCTTTGCCTGTTGGCGCTAAGCATTTTGTGGGGCTTAAAAGGCGACGGCATCATGGTTTTCGCCACCTCACTGATGGCACTGCTCGGCGTGGCGCTGTTTGCTAGCTGGTCCATGCTGAGCAACACCACCGCCGCCATCATTCTGTTCTTCAGTGCGCCTTACCGGGTCGGCGACCGAATCCGCTTACTGGACGGCGACAACACTGTCACCGGCCAGGTCCGCCACATGGGGCTGATCTTCATTACCATTCAAGATGAACTGGGCCATCGCTACACCCTGCCCAACAACCTGCTGCTGCAGAAAACCGTCATCCAGCTACGCGGCGACACTCTGCCCCGGGATCAAAAACATATCAAAGCAGACTAACCCCCCGTTCTCGCCACATTCAGAGTCCGGTAAAGTAATAACAGCGAAGAAGCATCGGCCCAACGAATAGAGCACGCGGTCAAAAAAAATGGCCATGCTCGCCCTGCTTCTTCCCCTTATTGCCGTAGCGACCCTACTGAGCGGCGGCCAACGTAATCGGGGGCTAGGCGCAGCATCCGCCGAAGGCTCCCGCCAGCAAAGAGGCCCAACAATGAGTAACACCAGCACCGCCAACCTGGCTCGCATCATCTATGTGCTACATTTGCTGGGTCTGATCACCGGCGGGCTTACCGCCATTGTCGGCGTGATTCTTGCTCACATTAATGTCAGCGATGCTCCACCACCGCTACGCGAGCATTTTCGGTTTCAGTACCGCACCTTCTGGATTGGCCTGCTGTACTGGTTTATTGCCGGCATCACCACCCTGGCCCTGATTGGCTGGCTGTTGATGGTGCTAATCTCCGTCTGGTGGATTGTACGGTGCGCCCGGGGCATGTCTGCCCTGAATCGCAACCAGCCACCTAGCAAGGTGGAGAGCTGGGGGTTCTAATACCCCTATCGATTTGTCACATAACTGACACAGGCGCAGGCCAGACTGGCCGGCCGCGTCATCAACCGCCCTAAGGAGAAGTCATGTTGCCCCTGCGCCTGCTTACCGTAACCCTTTGCGCCCTGTTTCTGGCCGCCTGCGCCCGCAGCCCCGTGGTACAGCTATACGATGGCCCAGCCAAAGCCGACAGCCAAGTGCTCACCGTTAAGGTGCCCAGCGAAATCGAAGTGTTCACCATTAACGGCAAAGAACTGGAAGGCGTAAACACCTTTTTCGCCACCGACTTTAAGGAACTGAAGTTAGCGCCCGGCCGCTATGAAATCCTCGCCTATTACAAAGAGTTATGGCAACTGGATGTGGACAATCATGAGATTGTGAAAACCAACCCAGCCAACTTCATCATCGATGGCAAGGCAGGCGACCAATGGCAGCTGGGCTTCGACAAACCCCAGAATGTGGAAGAGGCCCGCGCCATGGAAGACAGCTTTAGCGGCTGGGCCAGCAATACCGAAACCGGGGAAAAAGTGGCGGCCAAAGAATCTGATCTGATCCTTAACCGCGGTTTCCTGGCGCCAATCACCGGCGAAGAAGTCACCACCGCTACCAGCAACAGCATTGCCCCCCAAAATGCAGCAGGGGCCAATGCCGCCCATGCACAAAAGAGCACCAGCGTCGCGCCCGGGGCCAGCTACTTGGACACGCTTAAAGCGCAATGGAAACAGGCCACCCAGCAAGAGCGTCGCGAATTCCTGCAGTGGATCTCAGAATAACCCAACACCGCATGCGTTCACGCGGGCAGGCAAGCGGCACCGCCCGCGCCTTGCCCGCGCCTTACCCACACAAGGCTCCTTCAGGCTCGGCGAGTCACTCCCCCTGAATCGTCGCCACTAGCCGCCTTGTGCCAGCGTTATCGCGATGTTCGCACAGGTAAATACCCTGCCATGTGCCTAACGCCAGCCGCCCGTTACTAATAGGCAAGCTCAATGAAGGGCCTATCAATACGCTCTTAATGTGCGCCGGCATGTCCACCATACGGATGATGTGTCCATATGGCCTCGCCCTTAACCCCACTCAGCTCATGGCCATTGTCGATACCACCTGTCCACATCTTTAAACGCCTGTATGGACTCAACAGTCCATACCTTCAGAAGTATACATCTTGTGTTGGAACTCCCGGACCCCTGACTCTTTCAAAATGTCATCAACCTTAGCTAAATCTAAGGCCGTACGCATAACATCGAAAGGATCATGAGATTTAAGTATTCCCATCTTCTTACCTGCTTCCAGCGCCCATATTGGAATCTTTGTTTCGAGGACATTGCTCAAATCCGGTTGTCTCTTCTTCAGATAGGCAATTACTGACGAGTAAAATATGTACTGTCTGACATTGGCATCAGGATGAACAATGTTCTTTGTTCCTACAGACATCTGCTGCAAAAGTGCCGTCAGTGAAGTTAATGCATAAACCAAAAACTCATACACAGCCAAACGACTCGGAAACCGAATATGGATTCCCATTCCATCTTTTCCCAAAGCACCTTCTAGAAACGCCATTAGAAACTCGATTGATTGACGATCAGCTTCAGCTTCAAACGCATACCTAACCATCAAATCATTTCTAGCGATTTCACTCTCATCAGGAAATTCATTCAAAACCTCTGAACTGCTCTTTGACTTAAGAAAGTCAGTATGTCCAAGGTAAATATGAGATAGCTCATGAAGAATGATTGCATAGCTACAAAGGTAATATGCAAAGTCAGCTATTAATTTCTTTCGCCCACTCTTCTTTAAATTTTTTTCTCTGATTTTGATACTCTTTAACCATGGCAAAAAGTCATAATCCGTTTCAAAAACACGAGAGGCTAGCCACACGTGATATGACAAACCTGCCGTCATTTCAACGTAATATGTTCCATTGCAGATATCGACCGTTTTTGCAAAAGCACCTACTTTCTCTGGGTTAAATACATCGACGACCATTTTAATATTCGAAGTGGCACCCTTAACATTTTCAGCTTTTAATACTGATAGCACTTCTTTTATGTGCTCATCAATACTGCCAATTAACGGCTCAAAATCTTCATATCTATATCCCGGCCCACCGATATAAATTATTGGATTCCCTTTCTTGCTCACTTAACCCTCTCCATGAATCGTGACAACCAGCGAACGGGAGCCACCATGATTACGATGCTCACATAGATAAATACCTTGCCAGATTCCCATGTTAAAGCTCCCATCGGACACGGGAACAGAAACACTATTCCCAAGCAGACTGGCCTTAATGTGGCTGGGCAAGTCGTCACTCCCCTCATAAATATGCTTGTAATAGGGCTCATCTTCGGG
Organism: Alcanivorax sp. 97CO-5; assembly: GCF_000524665.1. NCBI lineage: Bacteria > Pseudomonadati > Pseudomonadota > Gammaproteobacteria > Oceanospirillales > Alcanivoracaceae > Alcanivorax > Alcanivorax sp. 97CO-5. Next base: position 60,464 of record NZ_KI965908.1, on the reverse strand, counting down.
AACCGCACGACTAAAGAAGCTTTCAAAATCATCACGTACTGTAGGATCTGCATTTTCATTGATCGTCAAAGACGCAGAGGTGTGTTTGATGAAAATATGAGCAAGCCCAACTGATACCTGTGACAACTCAGATACCTGTCTTACAATTTCATCTGTAATCAGATGAAACCCTCGTTTCTTGGGTGAGATTTTTACTTCTTTTTGAATCCACATAATTCTATTCTCTAATTGGCAGCACATTTGAAAAGCGGGCCAACTCTTTCTCCAATCGGGCCAGCCTATCAAGCAACATCAACTCTCGATTCAGAGCCTGATGATAGAGTTCTTTGTAATTTTGCTTCTCTGCTCTGACTTTTCGAAGTAAATCCCTAGGTTTGTTAGCTGGTACATCAACCTCTCCGTTCGCAGTGTCAATTGCCGCAATCAATTCCCCGAAGCTGCTCCTGGATTTCTTAATTGACCCACGCTTTCTGCCAGCCTCCAATGCAACGGTGTCCTTGTTAATCGAAGAGCCTGGCGGAACTCGGCCTGGGCATCCTGCCTTCAAGCGTTCTAGTGCTTCCCAGTATTCTTGCATGCTAGACCCCCTTATTTCTCAAAAGAGCGATCCGACGCTGGTAACTTTCGAGATCTTCTAGTTCTGACAACTCGGTTCTAAGCGCGATGCTCGAATCATCCTTGCTTTTTAGCTCATCAACAAAGATTCTTTGACGCGCAATGACTCGTTCCAGCTTACTTGGTTTTATGATTGCCTTATCACAGCTAATACAGGCAGAAACCAAGCGAAGTAGCTTTTTGTCACATGAGGATGTTGTCATACATGCCCCCAGAGGTGTCTCTTTATAGGCAAGCTCACCCCTTCTGAAACGGCTTACCCACTCCTTGCGATCGTTAAGCAGCAGGCCCTCGCTTTCCCGTTCGGTAACATTGCGATCGACAAACCGCCCATAAGCACCGAAGAAAGGTTCTGTTCGATCTGCAACAGCTGCCAAATATGCATGAGCATCACTCTCAGGTTTAATTTCCCTCATCAGGTGAGATATATGCTCATCATGATCGAATTCGGAAATGCAAGCAGAGGCATTGCAATAATAGAGTGTCATCTCTCTGGATATATGCTTTAACTGACTCTTAAGTGCAGGAATGGATACATTACCTGACTGAGACACATAAAAAGCTAACGTTCTCCTAAACTGATGAGTAGTGAATCGCCAAACAGAACCTGGCTGAAATGCCTTCTCCTTGTGCCATGTGCGAAACGGATCAACAGCAACCAAATGATCAAAATCAGAATCCTCTATTACATATAACTCTGAGGGAAAATAATTAAATACTTCCTGATCCTTATTCGCATGCTTTTGAATGACCAAGGGAGAATTCAAATCAATCTTCACGCCAGTGAAGCCCAAGTAGACCGCGCTTATAAATAATGGCGCATCATCCTGCAAGATATCGCACTGAAAGCAGATTAAAATAGATATCTTCCGTGCAATTTCAAACGCCTTGACAACATCTTTGCTTGTCACCCAGGCGACTCTTTTCTTTTGTCCAACAAATTTACTTGTATCGCCAAAAAGTTTATAGACATCCCTGCCCATAATCTTTTCTATTACTAAGGAGTTGTTTTTAAGGCTAAGGCATTCAGAATGCCTCATCCCCGTATATATATGAATGTACATGCGACAGGCATGTTGTATTCTGGTTAGAAACTTACTGAATCCCGGTATATTTGAAACGTCATACTTCAACAACAGTCCTTCAAGCCCATATACAGATGACGCCTCATAAAAAAATGGAGCCATCTCTCGCCTATGAACACCTAACTGGCGTTGCTTTGACTCGCAACGAGCAAACAAAGGGTCATGCATTATGTTTTCAGTAAACCCTGCCAGGTTATCTATACTCGCCAGAATTTCATTAAGGAAAATTTCCAGATCAGAAATCAATGAAGAAAATAGCCGAGGGGGTATCACAGGATGCTGCAAATCTTCTGGCAGTGCTTTCGACTTTTCTCTGGCCAAAAAACTAGAATAAAGACTGGATATCTTGTATCCAGAAACATCACTCGGAATATGTGCTAAATGACCAACTAAAGAAGAAAAACCCGTCAGTAGCGTTTTCGTTTCCAGTGTTCTGATAAATTCATCAAGGTGTTTTTTCTCGGACAGTACGGTTGCAATTGATATTGACTGACTTGAAGCATAACCAATAAGCCGACGTACAGATTTCATATAGTTCATTATTGTGGCTACGCTAACGCCGTAATTTACTGATGATTCAGCAAAATAGATCAGAAGAAACGCAAGCCATTTAGCTTCATTACGATAGTCCTTTTGAGAAAATTCGAAGTTGATCCGAGCTGAGCCTGAATCTCCAGCTAAACGATATATCCTGAAATCCCAAACATCATCACCATATCGGGATATGGGATCTCCTTGCTTATTTCGAGAAACGACAAACTCATCAGAAGGTACCTGAATTCCCCCCTCGATCTCAAAGGCGTCAGGAAATGAAGCCTGATCATCTTGTACAAAATATTCGAAGTTGGCACGATATATCTTCGTACTCATGACAACACTCCAATTTCAATCAAGGTGTCCAGTTTCATTTGCCAATAATCAGATAGGATCTCCCTATCAAAAACATCACGCTCAATGTCATCCAACTGACCAACATCACCACTGAAATTCGACTTAATGACATCAAGCACTTGCTCTATGCGATCCAAAACAGGTAGAACCTTTTCATTAAAGTGTTTCTCTGTATGCGCGAGTATCAAAGATTCCTTAAGCAGGTACTTAAAGCTGATCAATTTATGGACATCATCAATATCAGAATGAACTTTATAGTTTTTACAAAACAAGCAGCCTTCAAACGTCCTGCAATCAGGCTCAATGGGTGTATTACCAAGGGTGGCAGGACTACTTCCGATACACTGTCCAACGGGCGTGCTTTTCGCCTTGGCGTCTATATCTATAACCATGGCCTTGTAGGAATCGAAAAAGCTGCCTATTTGGCTATCATTACGAGTCTTGCTACCTTCCGTATAATGCCTCAGTACCGTTACAGGGCTATTCTGTAAAACAAGCGAAGTCGTTGCGACATCTGTATTCCTTATTAACCAATCCCCCTTATACGCCCTCCACATTCTTGTGGTTATTTTTAAATCAAAGCCGAAACACACCTTCAAACGCCGATGAAGATCCCCCGCAATATCCATAGAAAGTGGCGCTGCCTGATCAAATGCAACCTTGAAAAAGAGCAAGGGATAAGAATGTATATTCAGTGCATCCAGCATGTACTGGCGAAGCAGCAGGAACTTCTTGAACGTTAGGTAAAAGGACGAAGATATGTGAAAAACAACTTCTCTGTTCCCCGCTCTATACTTAATCCCCTTAAATCCGATTCTATCTTTCAAAACCTCATGATCACCCGACCATGGGAGCTGCAACATTTGCCCCAGATTCATGCCGGTGTTTGCAGAAAATAGCATCACAAAAGCCTGAAACGCCATTCGGGCAGCATCTATTCGTCTATTATGAAATCGGGATGAATTGGCGATCTCCATTTTACTGATTGCGTTATTATGGGATGCTCGATGACTAGCGATCAGATTAGTTTTTGAAAGCTTCGTTATTTCTTCTACAGATCGAATACAACCGCTTATATAGTCATATGCCAAAAAGCGATCTTTCAATGCTGCTTTTTTACTAACAGTCGATTTCCCTCCGAAGGGCACAGATACGGGAAAGAACCAGAAGCGATTATTCTCAATGACTATCTCTTTTGGGAATTTCTGAAAATCAATAACAAAATCAGACAGTTGATTAAATACTTGAAGATAGACCGTCAGTGTGCGAGCTACACTTGTATCTTCTGGTATTTTCGTTTTATTAACTGCTTGTAGAGATCTCCTTACTTTTCTCACATTTCGAAAAAGATCTCCGTAAGGGTCGCCATAGACATAGCGCCCGACCCCCATTATCAACTGCTGCAAAGTTGCAGCAGTATTAACGTTAATGTCACTAGCTCTGACTTTATGAATCAGATATTCCGTAAACAACCTTACGGCCTCTGCAAAATCATCCATAGAATCAAGCCCTCGAACATAGCTTGAATCACACCACCGTACAAACCTATTAAACTGCCCGAAATTTGTTTTAAGCGTGTGTGCAGACTTCCCCAACTTTATGTGATGAAGGAAAAACTCGATATACAAAGAGACAAACTCTTTCCTGGCAGACCGATAGCTTTCCATAGTTACCAGATTCGACGCGCAAGCCTCGGTTGACGTGTCTGCCGTCATACGCCGTCTTTTTGTGTAACACCAACTACCAATATCCACCGCATATTTATATCCTGGGATAAAAACCTTCACAGCTGATGGGTCTAGCAGTACGACTTTCCCGGTTTCATCGGTGGGAAGCTGTTCGATGGTATAGGAAACGGTCCTTCGCTTACTCCATGTCATCGGTATTTACCTCGTTCAGCATGGATTCGAGGTAAGCCTCATACTCCGATTGCAAATCAAGCGCGACGCGGTATTTTTCGCGATAGTTCAAGTAGGCCTCCGTTGTCCGAATACTGGTATGCCCCATCCTGGAACGAACCAGCATCAGGGCTTTTGTCATATCTGCCTTTACAGTCAAATTGGGTTCAGCCTGCGACATTTGATTAACAAAACTTTCCAACAGATTCATTCCAAAGGTCGCCCGCAGATCATGAAAACGGAATTCAAATTCGTGCCCGTGGCGGTACAGCTCTGGTTTTAATTGCTGCCTGATGAATTGAGTAACGGCGTTCCCCCTTGGCGGGCTTCGATACAAAAACGCAAAGGGGTCATTCTCAGCCATGTAGTAAGGCTGACCAACGCGAGTCAGAAACAGATATTGATCGCCATCTTCTGGATATACGTGCTTCGATAACTTTATTCGTTGGCGACAGCGCTCAGAATTCATGTAGATCTGCACCCGACGATACAAAAATAGCGGTACAAGCAACACCATCTGCTTGTCATACTTGGTGCTGACTGGTGTTCCGGCACCGACCTTTACCCTATGAGATATCGCGCCTTTATACGGCTCATCCAAAAAATTCTGCCGACGAAGCGTGAAAACAGTTTGCAACCGTGCGCCAGTCGCTAAAGCCAGAAAGAACGCCAATGTCATTTCGGTGTTGCCAATGGCTTTCAGGGCTTGAATTAAGGCCACTTGCTCATCCTTTGGTAAAGGCCTCAGCTTACCGCCGTCATCAATGTACTCACTGTAGTCATCATTGCTCTTCACTATCCTGAACGATCGAGTCAGGTCTGTGCTTTTTACTGATTTTCTGCGCTGAAAACCTCGCGCATCTCTGAACATCAGTGCTGCCTCATCTTCAAGCCATAATGGATAGTCAAACTTAAAACCTTCCGTTTCCAGCCAACGATAAAAGTTCTGCAAGCTACTCATACGACGCTTAGCCGTGCGTGCCTTTAACTTTCCTTGGCGGATTTCATCATGCAGATAAGTGCAATAGCGGTATGTAGGTCTGGCCCTGGGCCGGGCAGATACGGTCAGAAAATCGATCTCCTCTTCCAGCAACCACTGCCTGAAATGTGCCAGATCCCCCGCTATAGATTCGAGAGTTCTGCGCTTTGCTGGCACAAATCCGTTAAGCCTGCTCAGCAGATAACGATTAGCCTCTACCCAGAGCGAACCATCCGGGTCAACAATCATCGGGTAGTGGTAAAACACATCATGTGCCACGTCCTGCGCCGGGTGCCGATAGTAGTCACGACCTTTGGCGGCAGCACTGCATACATGGCTACCCACAAGTTCTACCGTTGATGGCTCATAGCATTCCAGCTTGCGAACCACCTCTACTCTGACATGAAAATTTGGCTTCATAGACAATGATGTAATCACCCTACCCAACAAAAAACCCTTGAGCAACTTTCTTTGCATCAAAGGCGATGAAACAACTTTAGCTTGACATTTAACCAGGATCAACAGATTATTTCTGCATCATTGACTATGAACAGGTGAAGGCGTGAAGCTTAAACAGATCGCAACCATCAATGCAGGCTATCCATTTCGGGGCAAAATCCCTGAAGCGCCAGGCTCTGCTGTGGTCGCGGTTCAGATGAAGGATGTTTCGCTAACCGAAGGGATTCGCTGGTCAGGCTGCTTGGAAACAGAGCTAACCGGCAAGCGTGAACCCGACTACCTCACCACAGGTGATATTTTAGTGGCCGCTCGTGGTAGCCATAACTACGCCGTGCAGGTCGATCAGTTATTGGCTTCTGCGGGTAAGCAGGCCGTTGCTGCACCTCATTTTTTTGTGGTCAGCCTGAAGAAGAAAGACATCCTGCCCGAGTTTATGGTGTGGTTACTGAATCAGGCACCGGCTCAACGTTACTTTGAGCAAAATGCCGAAGGCACCCTAACAAAAAGTATTCGCCGCAGTGTGCTGGAAGATACCCCTGTCATTGTTCCGCCACTTGCCAAGCAGCGAGCAATTATTGCGATGGCCAACACTTTGGGTGAAGAGCAGAGGCTTATACAGAGGCTAGTAAACAACGGTGAGCGCATGATGGGCGCAATCGCCAACGACTTATACCAGGCGCATGGCCACTAAACAGCCTGCACAACGAATTTAAGATTTGAACCGGGCCAGCCATTGATTGGCCCCACATAAAAGGAAGCAATGGATGAACGACAAGATTAACCAAGACAGCATCAACAAAGCGCTGTGGAACGCCTGCGATACCTTCCGTGGCACCATCAGCGCCGATACTTACAAAGACTTCATCCTGACCATGCTGTTCCTCAAGTACATCTCTGATGTATGGCAGGATCACTACGATGGCTACAAGGCCGAGTACGGCGACGAACCGGAACTCATCGAAGAGATGATGAAAAACGAGCGCTTTGTACTGCCCAAAGCGGCCAGCTTCTACGCCCTGTACGAACGCCGTCACGAACCCGGCAACGGCGAACGCATCGACCAGGCGCTGCACGCCATTGAAGAAGCCAACGGCACCAAACTCAAAGACGCCGGTAAAAGCGTGTTCCAGGACATTTCGTTCAACACCGACAAACTGGGTGAAGAAAAGCAAAAGAACACCATTCTGCGTCACCTGCTGGAAGACTTCGCCAAGCCCGAGCTGAACCTCAAACCCAGCCGCGTTGGCACGCTGGATGTGATCGGTAACGCCTACGAATACTTAATCAAAAACTTCGCAGCCAGTGGTGGCCAGAAAGCCGGTGAGTTTTATACTCCGCCAGAAGTCAGCGACCTGATCGCCGAGTTATTAGACCCGCAACCGGGTGACAGCATCTGCGACCCTGCCTGTGGCTCTGGCTCGCTACTTATGAAGTGTGGTCGCAAGGTCGTGACAAACCACGGCAGCAAGCAATACGCCCTGTATGGTCAAGAAGCCATTGGTTCCACTTGGTCGCTGGCCAAAATGAACATGTTCCTGCACGGCGAGGACAACCACAAAATTGAATGGGGCGACACCATTCGTAACCCCAAGCTACTCGATAAAAGCGGCGACTTAATGCTGTTTGATATCGTTACCGCCAACCCGCCTTTCAGTCTGGATAAATGGGGCCACAACGAAGCCGAGCACGACAAGTTCAGCCGCTTCCGCCGTGGTGTACCGCCGAAAACCAAAGGTGACTACGCCTTTATCCTGCACATGATTGAAACCCTCAAACCAAAAACAGGCCGAATGGGCGTGGTGGTGCCACACGGCGTGTTATTCCGTGGCTCGTCTGAGGGCAAAATTCGCCAGCAATTGATTGACGAAAACCTGTTGGATGCCGTTATTGGCCTGCCAGAAAAGCTGTTTTACGGCACCGGTATACCAGCGGCAATCCTAATCTTCAAGAAAAATAAGAGCGACGATAACGTCATGTTTATCGACGCCAGCCGCGACTTCAAAGCCGGTAAAAACCAGAACCTGCTGACTGAAGAGAATATAGCCAAGATTGTAGCTACCTATCACGCTGGCAACGATGTCGATAAGTACGCCTACGTCGCCAGCCTCGAAGAGATTAAAGAGAACGATTACAACCTGAATATTCCGCGCTACGTCGATACCTTTGAAGAAGAGGAAGAAATCGACCTGATGGCCGTGCGTGCAGAGCGTGAGCAGCTTAAAGCACAGCTGACCGAGCTGGAAACTGAGATGGCCAAGTATCTTGAGGAGCTGGGATATGGCCAGTAATCCAAGCACTCATCTGGGTGAACTGTTTAAATCCAGCAGAAAAAAAGGTGAAGCAGGTCTTCCACTTCTGTCAGTTACTTTGAACAATGGACTGATTGTAAGAGATCAACTGGATAGAAGAACGGAAACAAATCTGGAGGCTAGCGAGCATTTGCTAGTCCAAAGCGGAGATATTGCTTACAACATGATGCGTGTTTGGCAAGGAGCCTTGGGGCGAGCCAGCGTTAATGGGTTGGTCAGTCCAGCCTATGTTGTACTCAGACCAACTGCAAAAATAGATTCGCTCTATGCCGAGTACTTGTTCAAAACTCCTCGAATGATTTACCTATTTTGGGCCTACTCGTATGGCCTGACGAAAGACCGTCTGCGTTTGTATTTTAATGATTTTGCTCGAATTCCGGTCACAATTCCCAACATCAAGGAACAAAGGAAAATCGCCCAAATCCTCTCCACCTGGGATAAGGCCATCACCACCACCGAACAACTGCTTGCAAACAACCAGCAACAGAAAAAAGCTCTGATGCAACAACTGCTAACCGGCAAAAAGCGCCTGCTGGATAAGAACGGGGTTAGGTTTAGCGGGGAGTGGAAACGGGTCGAGCTAGGAGACTTGCTGGATTATCAACAGCCGACTCCCTATTTGGTTGAGAGCACGGAATACAGTGATGACTTTTCAACACCTGTTCTTACGGCTGGAAAGACGTTCATCCTCGGATATACAGATGAAGAGTCGGGAATATTTTCGGAACAACTGCCTGCCATAATTTTCGATGATTTTACTACTGACAGTAAGTTCGTGGATTTCCCTTTTAAGGCTAAATCCAGCGCAATGAAGATCCTGACAGCCAAGGAAGGTGTTTCAATAAAGTACGTATACGAGGCAATGCAGTTGCTGGATTTTTCTGTAGGAGGACATCAGCGACACTGGATTTCGATCTATTCTCGTCTGGTCATACCATTTCCCGATAGTGAGGAACAACAAAAAATCGCGGTTGTACTGTCCACCGCCGATCAGGAAATCTCCGCCTTACAACAAAAGCTCGATGCCTTAAAGCAAGAGAAAAAAGCCCTGATGCAGCAGTTATTGACGGGTAAACGACGGGTAAAAATTGATGATAAAGAGGTTGCATAATGGCAAAAGGTAAAAACCAACACGTAGTGAAACACCCCGATGGATGGGCTGTAAAAGGCGCTGGCAACTCAAAAGCGACCAAGGTCACCAAGACACAGAAAGAAGCCATCGAAGTTGCTGAAGAGATCGCTCGCAATCAGCAATCCGATACAAAAATTCATGGCACTGATGGAAAAATCCGAGCTGGTAATAGCTACGGTAATGACCCTCACCCACCGACAGATAAGAAGTGAGGCAACAATGGCGTTGAAGTTTTCTGGCACGTTCGCAGATCTATGCTCTAAGTTAGTAACTCTTCGGGGGGAGTGGGATGAATCGCAACCAAATAAAAAGGTGCTCCGGCTAAATGGCGGAGTGATGAACTGGTTCGAATCTACAGGTTCCATCAATTTCCAAGGTAAAGATCCCGGTAAAGCCACTTTGGAATCTGAGGTTCCAAAGCTGCTTTATCCTGCTGAAGCGGAGTCGATTGCTGCATCAAAAATTACAATAGCTACTTCAGAGCCAAGCTTATCTGCCCCCAATCCTGCTAAAACTGATTCAATTGAGCGGAGATACCTGACAACAGGAATCAACGAGGGAGAATTGGTCATTGGGATAGTGAGTGCGGTTGGTACAGAATACAAACGCGTAACAGAGCCTCTTATAGATCGGCTCAAAGGTTTCGGCTATTCAGTCCAAGAAATACGGGTTTCAGCATGTTTGCCTAGTTTTTCAGGAGCGGATGAGTACGCGCGTATCAAGCACTATATGGAGGCTGGTGATGCACTGCGAAAAAGCAGTGAAAACAATGCCATTTTAGCTGCGGGTGTGGCTAAAAACATATCTTCATCAAGGAGTGCTTCGAGTTCCAAACGTGCTTTTATTGTGAACTCTTTAAAACACCCGAGAGAGGTTGAGTTTCTCCGGAAAATTTACGGTGACGGCTTCTACTTAATCGGTATTCATGCGGATGAAAAAAGACGTCATCAGCACTTAACCGATGACAAAGGTATGACTCAAGCCAAAGCTAATGAATTGATTCGAATTGATGAGGACGAAAGCTTCGATCATGGTCAGAAGACCAGAGACACCTATCATCTTGCCGATTTCTTTTTGAATCTTGGCAGCAATAACGATCAGGTTAAGAACCGCTTACAGCGATTTTTGGAACTGATATTCTCTCACCCCTATAAAAATCCAACGTTTGATGAATTTGCCATGTTTATGGCATTTAACAGTTCTGTACGCTCCGGTGATTTATCTCGCCAGGTTGGTGCCGTGATTAGTCGAGAAAAACAGATTATTGCGACGGGTGCAAATGATGTTCCGAAATCTGGCGGAGGGCTGTACTGGGCTGAGGTTGATGAAGCGACGGGCAAAGTCGAAGATGACCTGGATGGAAAGGACTACACCAGAGAAGGTGATTCGAATAAACAAGCACAAGCCGAAATTATTCAGGAGATCGCCAAGAACCTGCTCGACAGAGGTTTAGTCGATGGGCAAAACGAGGTTGAGCTGCATAAAGTACTGAAAGAAAGCAAAATCTCTGACCTTACGGAGTTTGGCCGTGTCGTGCACGCGGAAATGGATGCTCTTTTGTCATGCAGTCGTGCGGGCATACCAACCACAGGCTCAACACTCTACTGCACGACATTTCCTTGCCATAACTGCGCAAAGCACATAATCGCAAGCGGTATCAATCGCGTGGTTTATGTAGAGCCCTATCCGAAAAGCCGTGCTCTCGACTTTCATTCTGAATCCATACAGCTCAAATCTGAGCTGGAAAAAGCTCCTGATGAAACAAGTGAATTGGTAAGCTTCGAGCCATTTATTGGGGTTGGGCCAAGGCGTTTTTTAGATCTGTTCTCAATGAGTCTGGGTGGAGGTTCAAAACTACGCCGCAAAGACAAGAACGGAAATACTTTAGAGTGGGATAAGTCTAGCGCACCTATAAGAACACCTTTGATAGAAAAATCATACTTGGACATTGAGCGCGCAGCAGTCGAGATGTGGAACGAGTATTCACAAGACGAAAACCCATTTTAGAAAGCGCACCTCGGTTTCAGGGGTTGAAGAGAGATAACGAATGACACAATACACACCCAAATTTCAGGAAGAATACAGTGCCAAGTTACCAGCGCTGACGTTGTTGACCAACCTCGGGTGGTCGTTCCTCTCTCCTGAACTCGCGTTAGCTGCCCGTGGTGGCAAGGCCGATGAAGTGGTTTTACGCCAGGTGCTACGCAGCGAATTGAAGAAGCGCTCGTTTAACTTTGCTGGGAAGAGCTACCCGCTGTCTGAAAAGGCTATCGACAACCTGATTGCCGAGGTATGCAACCCTGCACTTAACGAAGGCCTGTTAACCGCCAACGAACGCCTGTACAACCATCTGCTGTATGGCATCTCCGTCACTGAGTTTGTGGATGGCAAAAAGGCCAGCCCGACCGTTGCGCTAATTGACTGGCAAAACCCAGCCAATAACAGCTTTGTATTTACCGAAGAGTTTACCGTTACCCGCACTGGCGGCATTGAAAGCCGCAGACCGGATATTGTCTGCTTTGTGAACGGTATTCCTCTGGTTGTGATTGAGGCGAAACGCCCGGATGGCTATTCAGGGAAAGGGGCAAAAAAAGGCCCCACCATTGACGAAGGCATTTCGCAAAGCCTGCGTAACCAGCGCCATTATGAAATTCCGTTACTGTTCGCCTATAGCCAAATGTTGTTATCCATAAACGGCAACGAAGGCCGTTATGGTACCTGCGGCACACCCGCTAAGTTCTGGGCCGCCTGGCGTGAAGAAGACATCACCGATGCTGAGATGTACGCCATCAAAAACAAAACGCTCAAAGATGAACAGTTGGCAGGCCTATTCAGCCACCGTCCGGCAAAAGACCTGGATTGGTACCAGAGCCTGACCGCCGCGGGGGAGCTTGCTGTGACTGGGCAAGATCAATTACTGATCAGCCTGTTAAGCCCTGCCCGGTTGCTGGAGATGACCCGTTATTTCACCTTGTTCGATAAAAAGGCTGGCAAAATCGTCGCCCGCTATCAGCAGGTGTTTGGTATTAAACGACTGATTGAACGCATCAATACCCGCAGCGTCACCGGGGGCCGTGAAGGCGGTGTGATTTGGCACACCACGGGTTCGGGTAAGTCATTCACTATGGTGTTTTTAAGTAAGGCGCTGATCCTGCACGAAAGCCTGAAGCAATGCCGTATTGTGGTGGTAACTGACCGGGTAGACCTGGAAACCCAGTTGAGCAAAACCTTTGCCTCTGGCGGCGAGCTGGCCGGTAAAAAAGACAAAGAAGCGGCGATGGCCACCTCTGGCAAACGCCTGGCTGAACAGATAGGCAAAGGCACTGAGCGGATCATCTTCTCACTGATTCAGAAGTTTAATACTGCAACAAAAATGCCGGAGTGTGTGAACAACAGCTCTGACATCATTGTGCTGATCGACGAGGGCCACCGCAGCCAAGGTGGTGAAAACCATATCCGTATGAAGCAGGCGCTGCCTAATGCAGCTTTTGTCGCCTTCACCGGCACGCCACTGTTAAAAGACGACAAGACCACCAATAAGTTTGGCCCCATTGTGCATGCTTACACCATGCAGCGCGCCGTGGAAGACCAGACAGTGACGCCGCTGCTGTATGAAGAGCGTATCCCTGACCTGGATGTGAATGAGCGAGCAATCGACAGTTGGTTTGAGCGTATTACCGAAGGGCTTTCAGACGAGCAAAAGGCCGACCTAAAGCGCAAGTTTGCTAAGAAGGGCCAGGTATACGGTGCGGATGACCGCATTCGTTTGATTGCCCTGGATATTGCTAACCATTTCGTAAAGAACATCGACGAAGGTTTGAAAGGCCAGCTAGCCTGCGACAGTAAGGCCTCTGCGATCAAGTACAAGAAGTATCTGGACGAAGCAGGCTTGTTTGAATCTGCCGTGGTGATGAGCCCGCCTGATAGCCGTGAAGGTAACACTGCTGTCGATGAGGCCACCACACCTGAAGTGACCCAATGGTGGAAAGACAATATTGGCAGCCAGGATGAACAGGCTTACACCAAACACCTGATAGAACGCTTCGACAAAGATGATTCACTGAAGATACTCATCGTGGTTGATAAGCTGCTCACGGGCTTTGATGAGCCGAAAAACGCAGTGCTGTATATCGACAAACCCCTGAAAGAGCACAACCTGATCCAAGCGATTGCACGGGTAAACCGCCTGCACCCGAAGAAGAAGTTTGGCTTGCTCATCGACTATCGCGGCATTCTGGCTGAGCTGGATACCACCATCCAGAAATATCAGGATCTGGCCTCCCGCACTCAGGGCGGTTACGACATCAATGATATTGCTGGCCTCTACAACCAGATGAGTACCGAGTACAAGCGCCTGCCACAGCTTTATAAGCAGCTATGGGCCATATTCGATGGCGTGAAAAACAAGAACGACATCGAGCAATTGCGTCAGGTGCTGGTTCCAAAGATTGAAGAGCGTGGCGGCGAGCTGGTTGACGTGCATCTAAAGGTGCGTGAAGACTTCTACGAAGCCCTGACGGCCTTCGCCAGCTGCTTGAAGGTAGCGCTGCAATCGGCCACCTTCTTTGAAGACAAGAGCTTTAGCGACCAGGATCGTCATCACTATAAAGAAACCGTGAAGCAATTCTCCAGCTTGCGCCAACTTGTGCAGCAAGATGCCGGTGAGAGGATTGATTACGACGAATACGCCGAACAAGTGAAAAAACTACTGGATAAGCATGTGGTGGGTGTCGAGGTTAAAGAACCCGGTGGCGTGTATGAAGTGGGTAAGATGGGACAAAAGCAACAGCCGGAAGACTGGAGCGAAGATAAAACCCGCAACGAAACCGACATCATCAAAACCCGCGTAACCCGAATGATTGAACAAGAGCTACGGGATGACCCTTATGCTCAGGAAGTGTTCTCAAAACTGCTGCGACAAGCCATTGAAGAGGCCGAAAAGCTATTCGACCACCCACTGAAACAGTACATGTTGTTCCGTGAATTTGAAGAGCAAGTTCAAGACAGGCGCTTAAACGACATACCTGATGCCTTTGCTGGGAATCGCCATGCTCAGGCTTACTTTGGCGTCTTCAAGAAAGTTCTTCCTGAAGCTTTGGCTGTACTCGACCACCAAGTTCAGGATAAGTGGGTCAAAGTTGCCTTTGAAATTGACCAGGCGGTAGAAACCTCTGTCGCGGAAAACTCCATCAACCCACAAAACATCGAAGCCGACATTCGTAAAAAGCTACTGCCGCGCATGTTCCAGGAATGCAAAGCCATTGGTGGCGGAATGGATCAGGCCAAGAAGATTGTGGAGATGATTGTTCAGATCACTCGTGTGGGCTTGAGTGGGGTTTGATATGAAAATTTATTTTTCTGATTTTTTCGAAGTTTCGCCCAAAGAACTAGAGGAATATGGCGGATTTGATCCTTCATTAATCAATGACCTTCCCCTTTTCATTGACCCATTCCTCTTATTTAATAGCGACAAACCGGAATATCAGAAACTACATGATGACATCATCCAATATGTTGCATTTTTGCGCGACCGTTCTGAAAAAGAAGGGATTAGTAAAGGCTTAATAAAAGCATGGTTCTTATTCCCAGAAGTAAAACAAACATGGTTTGGATACAGCAAAATTGGCAATGGTGGAAGTGGTCTTGGCCAGAAGTTTGCAAAGTCTCTTAACGAAAACCTGAACACTGTATTTACGAATTTTGGCACTGAAGAGATTACCAACGGTAGTCACCTTGAGAAGCTTTGCTTAATCAAAGATGGCGTTGGAAG
Organism: Alcanivorax sp. 97CO-5; assembly: GCF_000524665.1. Lineage (NCBI taxonomy): Bacteria > Pseudomonadati > Pseudomonadota > Gammaproteobacteria > Oceanospirillales > Alcanivoracaceae > Alcanivorax > Alcanivorax sp. 97CO-5. Next base: position 45,326 of record NZ_KI965908.1, on the reverse strand, counting down.
AGATAATATAAGCGACTTCACAACCAATCTTATCAAAAAGTTTTTACTTGATTACACTCAAGCATTCGCCCTAGAGCATATTGATGCTAAGTTTTTATCTAATCATCTTGTTGATAAAGTCGAGTTTAACTACAAGACAAGATCATGGATGGCGAAAACCTATACGCTACCAACATTCCAACATGATTATGTGCTTTTGACTCCGAAAGACATCCTCACAAAAGATGAAAACTGGATTAACAAGTCCGATATGATTGGTGATTTTAGAGGTGTACTCGAAAGTATTCCAAATGACCAATTAAGAGCTCAGTTGAATGACTACCTAGCCAGGATGCTTCCTGAAAATCCTGATAAAAAAGAGTTTGACAAAGCCGTCGTAAGCACGATCATAAAATTCCCTCAATATATTGACTATTTTATAAAACTTAAAGAAGAGAATGGTGACAAGGCTGTTAAGCTTAGCGAGCTAAAGGTAAATGAGACAGAGTACCTGTTCATTCAAAAAGTTAAAGAGCTCGTGAGCAGTCTAGAAAAAGATACGACGTTTTATGATCAACCATCAAATTCCTTAGACGAAGCGTATCAGCGTGTTCTCTTTCTAAAGCAGATGGTAGAGAACAATGATGGCTACAGGTTTTTCTATGTAAAAGGAAATCCAATAAAGCGAGAGCAAGACCTTCAGCTCCTATTCAAGCTTACATGGTTTGCCAGTAAATATGATGTAAATGCAGAAGTTAATAATGGTCGAGGGCCCGTTGATTTCAAAATATCAAACGGGAGCAAAGATAAATCTCTCGTTGAGTTTAAGCTGGCTTCAAACAAAAAACTAAAACAAAACCTGAAACACCAAGTTGAGATTTATGAGGCTGCAAACTGCACCCATCAGTCAATTAAAGTCATTCTCTTTTTCAGCGATTCCGAGCTTGAATCCGTCAGCAAGGTTATGAGGGAGTTAAAACTAAAAGAGGACAAAGGCTTCGTATTAATTGATGCACGCCCGAACAAAGTATCTGCTTCAAATGTAAGAGACATGTTTGAAGATGACTGATTCAACGCGCTTTGAATTCCGCTACGGCGATCATCTTATCCCGTTCGAACGAGTAACGAGAAGATCAGCCTCAAATAGAATACTAATCAAAGTTCATCCAGATTGCAGGGTAATCGTGTCGAGTCCCGAAGATGCCGACAACGATGCGGTTCTTTCTGCTGTTAAAAAGCGTGGGCGTTGGATATACGAGCAGCTTAGGGACTTCCGCAAACAACTTGAATTCACCACCCCTCGGCAATACATCAGTGGTGAAAGCCATTACTACCTTGGGAAACAGTACCTGCTGAAAGTGATTGAAGCACCAGAGCAGGTTCAAGGCGTGAAACTGCTACGCGGTAAGTTGGAAGTTTCGGTAAGAACAAAGTCCGCTGACAAGGTTAAAGAGCTACTAACAGACTGGTACAAAGCGCGGGCCAAGGAAACCTTCGCCAAGCGGCTCGATGCCATGCTGGAGCAAGCCCTTTGGGTAGAAGAACGGCCACCGCTGCGCATACTGACCATGCAAACCCAATGGGGCAGTTGCTCACCGAATGGGCGGATTACACTGAATCCTCACCTGGTAAAAGCGCCTCGTGAGTGTATTGACTACGTGATTTTGCACGAGCTTTGTCACATAGCCGAGCATAACCACAGCGAGCGGTTCTACCGGCTAATGGGCCAGGTAATGCCAAAGTGGGAAAAGACGAAAGAACGACTGGATGGGATGGCCACCTTAATAACCAGTAAAAGCTAAACAACTAAATAGAAGCAGGCAGAGAAAAATGGCAGACAAGTTTTCTTTAAACGGTATCAGCAATATTTTTAATGAATCGATTGCGAGAAATGAACCAACACTTGCATTTGAATTAAGAAATGGAAAAGGCCTCTTTCTTTTTATGATGTTCTTCGACTATGAAGATGATTCTACGAAAGACGTTATATATATTTTCATGAAAAACATCCAGAGGATGCTTAAACTGAAACTCTATGGCAATCATTTAAAAGGCCAGTTTGACATATATATTGACGAATGGATGAAAGAACTATTCATGCGAGAGCTTCTGCTTGAGGATAGCCAATCAAACAAAAAATTTATCTTCGAAAACTTCTTTAATGCACTAAACCTATCAATACCGTCCGTAATAAAATTATCAGACAAGGTAAATGTCCTGAGAAAATCGTGGTCAGAAGTTAGTTCACATATTCCATCGGATGTTATCGAAGAGGGAGATAAAACGATTCTAATAGGTGATGTCCAATTACCTAAAAACAAGAAACCCAGAGAAAAGACGCTTCGAAAACTGTACTTATATGCAGATGGAAATGCCGATGAAATTGAGACATTGATCAGTCGATTAAAGTCAATGAACAGGACTGTTGCTTGGACAAGCGATAAGAATCGCTCCGGAAAAAATGTACAAACGATTATCTCAACATTCTAGTTTCGGGCGTGAACTAATCACTCCGAAAAGAGCATAGTTAAAGACACTCCCAGGGCATCAGCAATTTGATGTATTTTTGTAAGAGTGACATTCTGATCACCACGCTCAATGTGCCCCATATAACTGCGGTCGATCCCAGCCAGATCAGCCAATGCTTCCTGCGACAGTCCCTTATCTTTTCTTATATGACGCACTCTTTCCCCAAATGCGACTAAACGTGGATCTTTCATGATTGCTCTGTTCAAAAAACAGAACTATCACCAAGTAGTGAATATATCACCACGGGATATATCGCTCATTTTCCGGTTTTTTGCGGTACGCTTAACCAATCATAAGAAAAAGGGGATGAGCGTATGTGGAGCAGTAAGCAACAAAATCAACTGGAAAGAATCCTGAATCACCCAGGACTTAGATTTAGAAAAGTCAGCAAATACAAGTACCTGCTCTATTACAAAGGCCGTCAATGGTTCCTGTGGCCTCGGTCTGGGCGATACCAGAAGATCTCATCAAACGGTGCAGTATCAGCAATCTTCATGGGTGAACTATCAGATTTCTATCACCGATACCTGACTGAGGAACTTGATTTACCATTAAATTTTGGCAAGACCTGGTCTAAAGATGATGAAGAGGTGCTGTACGACATGATTGAACTGGCCTGTACATGCAGGCAAATGGCCGAAGAGCTAAAACGCCACCCTGCTAGTGTCGCAACGAAACTGGCTAAGTATCTGGATGATGAGAGCCTTCAGAACCAGCTCACTGAAGATATGTATGATGTGCCTGTAAGAGAGCTGATTGACTGGAAAACCTGATGTCCATATAGCCACTACATAACCCGGTACGATAATCCGTGTCTATATAACCCGTACATCCGGCCCTTCCAGAGTGTGCTCATAATACGGCGCGTTCTCCGGCACCATTACATTCAGGTGCCGCTCAAGATCACCGCGCACATCCGGGTCCGCATTTTCATTCACGGTGAGCGATGCAGAAGTGTGCTGAATAAACAGGTGCAGCAAGCCTATCTCTAGCTCAGCCAACTCCGGCAGCTGCTCCAACACTTCACGGGTCACCAAATGGCAGCCACGCCGTTTAGCGGTGAGAGTGATGTTGCTCTGTTTCCACATCGTCGTTCCCTCGCTGGCGGTTAAAAAGCCTTTTGCATGGCCGGCCTGAAAGCCCGCGCAGGCCTTAGACCCTAGCGCCTAATGCTGAACACGACAGACTGTATTTTGACCGCACAGCATTCACAGGCATGCATAAAACCTAAAGGCCAAACCATTGTACTTATCGGTGCCGTCAGTGGCATCCATGCCGAGGCTGCGGGGATCAGCGACAGATCAACACACCACGTTCATTGGCGTACCCGCCTGCCATTGGCGAATATTCTCCACCACACCATTGAGCAACCGTTGCCGGGATTCGCGGGTGCCCCAGGCATTGTGGGGGGTAATCAACAGGTTGGGGATACCGTCCGCCAGCAACGGATGCGCCATCGAAGGCGGCTCGCTGCTGAGCACATCCAACCCGGCCCCGCCAAGTTGCCCACTGCGCAACGCTTGCGCCAATGCAGGCTCATCAATCAACCCGCCGCGGGCGGTGTTTAACAACACTGCGCCGGGTTTCATCTGCGACAAAAACGCCGCGTCCACTAGCTTGTCGGTCTGCGCTGTTAGCGGGCAATGCAGGCTAATCACATCCGCCGCCGGCAACAGCTCCGCCATCGGTACCCGGCCGGGCTGATTGCCCTGGGCCTGAAACGATTCGGCAACCAGCACCTGCATGCCAAACGCCTTTGCCAGCCGGGCAACTTCGCGGCCCAAATCGCCATAACCGATAACCCCGAACGTTTTACCCGACAGCTCCATCATTGGATGGTCAAGCAGGCAGAACTGCGAGGCACGGCTCCACTCCCCGCTACGCACCGCTTCATCGTAGGGAACCAGCCGAGCCGCCAGCGACAACAGCAGGGCCATCGTATGCTGTGCCACCGAGGCGCGCGCATAGCCCGTCACATTGCAAACCGTGATGCCCAGGGCAGAGGCCGCAGCCAAATCCACATTATTGGTACCGGTGGCGCAAATGCAGATAAGCTTAAGGGAAGGACAGGCTTTCAGCGTGGCGGCATCCAAAACGACCTTGTTGGTCACCACCACCTGCGCACCTTCCAGCCTAGCCGCACACTGGTCGGCACGGGTCTGCGGGTAGCACGCCCACGACAACAAAGTGTCGAAGGTGCTGAAGTCCAGCTCACTGGGAACCAGGGTATCGGTATCCAGAAAAACGCCTTGCATAACCTGTCACCGTTGGGGAAGAAGGGAGGCCTGCCATGCTAACGGATTTATTGGAAAAAATGGGCTTCGACCTGCCGCAGCAGGAGTGGCAAAAACCCATCATAGGCGTTAGTGCCTGCCTCACCGGGCAAAAGGTACGCTACGACGGCGACCACAAACACAATGCCATTGTGATCCACCAGCTGGCGCCCTGGTTACGCTTTCGGGAAACCTGCCCGGAGGTGGCCATTGGCCTGCCCGTACCGCGCCCCCCTATTCAGGTGGTGCAACTGGAGGGCCGCCTGCGGGTTCGGGGAGTCGATCAGCCCCAGCAGGATGTGACCGACGCACTGGAAAACGTGGCGGCCACACTGCAACAACCCTTGAGTGGTTTCGTCCTCAAAGCGCGCTCGCCCAGTTGTGGTTACCTGAACACCCCGGTACATAACCCCCAAGGCCAACAAATCGGCATAGCCTCCGGCGCCTTCGCCAATAAGCTCCACCAACACTTCCCGCGCATTGCGCTGGCCAACGAAGAAGACATGGAAAAGCCCGCTTTCCTGCAGGCCTTTGTGCTACAGGCATACTGCTACCACCAGTGGCGCCACAACGATCAGCAAGGCCAATGGTTACATCACATGCAGCAGCAAACCGAGCAGTTGGATGAGCCGCTGCGCAGTGACATGCGCCAGTACCTGGAGCAGCTCAGCCAGGCCATGCATTAAGAGAGTCGCTCAGGCTCTCGTGTTACGCCTTTCAAGCGAATTCAACTTACAAAACCGCACGGTTCATCGGTATGTCGAATTAGGCCGAAGGCCGTCATCCGACTCCACACCGAGAATCGTTTTGGCAAAAAAAACGCACGGCCCTAAAACCGTGCGCTTTTATTTATCCGTACCGTATTCAGGACACCTTGCTCAACACCGCTTCATTGCGGTACGTCACGTCATAATCATCAAGATCAAACACACTCAGCCGTCGCTTCAATTCGGCCAATGACCAAGGCCAGGCCGCGAAGTTGCGGCCGTTCTGGTCCAGGTAATAGCTCTTGCAGCCACCACTATTAAACACCGTACTTTTCAGGTGTTTTTGCACCTTGGCGTTATGCTGTCTGAGCACATCAGAGCGAATGGAAATTTTGCCAATATCGTTGTCCTTCACTTTTTTCAGGCCATCGATAATGTAATCCAGCTGCGCCTCGGCCAGCCCGATAAAGGAGTCGTAGACCAAAACGTTAGGGCCCAGCACCAAAAACGCATTGGGCGTATTTTCCAAGGCCGCGCCCAGATACGCTTCCGGCGACGTGTCTTTCCAAAGGTCCGACAGGCGATCACCATTGGCATTCACCACCTTGCTGCCAATCGGCGGGTGCGACACTTCAAAGCCGGTACCCCAGATAATCACATCCACTTCATGGCGTTCACCGTTGGCCGCGACCACAGTATTGCCATCCACTTCTACCAACCCGTGGGGAATCAGGTGGGTATTGTCTGCCTGCAAAGCCGGGTAGTAATCATTGGCGAACAGCACGCGCTTGCAGCCCAGGGTAAAGTCCGGCGTTACCGCCTTGCGCAAGGCCTTGTCACTAATCTGTAGCCGTAGCAGCTGTTTTGCTGCAGTACTAATGGGCCTCAACACCTTAGGGTTACGCAGGCCAAAGTTAATCACATTCAGCGATCTGGACACCGCATTGCGCCAGCCACGCTGAATCACCGGCAGCACTTCAATCGTCTGTTTGACTCTATCCCCCAGTGGCAGGTCCGGCTTGGGCAGCACCCAAGGCGCCGTGCGCTGGAACACAAACAACTCTTTCACCTTGGGCTGAATCTGCGGCACGAATTGAATGGCTGACGCGCCAGTGCCGATCACCGCCACCCGTTTCCCGGTCAGGTCGTAATCGTGGTTCCACTTGGCGGAATGGAACATTTCCCCGCTGAAGCTTTCCAGCCCAGGGAGCACAGGGGTCTTGGATTCGGTAATCGGCCCGGTGGCAAAAACCACCGTCCGCGCCAAGTGCTCTCCGTTAGAGGTTCCCAACACCCAAAGGTAACGACTTTCATCCCAGGTCGCGCTCTGCAAATTCGTATTGAATTCAATCAGCGGCGTAATATCAAAATTGTCACTCACCTCTTCCAAGTAGCTGAGAATTTCAGGCTGCTTAGCAAACAGGTGGCTCCACTTGCTGCTCAACGCAAATGAATAGGAATACAACGATGACGGAACATCACAACCACAGCCGGGGTAGGTATTTTCCCGCCAGGTGCCCCCCACTCGGTCCGCTCGCTCGATGATTTTGAAATTGTTATAGCCTTCTTTCTTCAGCTTGATCGCGGCGGCAATACCGGAGATACCGGCACCGACAATAAACGAATCATAAATTTTTTCCGCAGGGCCCTTGGCCGCTGAGGGTTTGGTTTTTTTTGCTGCGGCCATGTTATGCCTCCTTGGTGCGAACAAAGCGGTAAGAGAAACTCATGAACTTGGCGTAAAGACGGGGCGACGCCCGCTTCATTATCCAAAACAGTTTGGCGTCCACCTGGGGGGTGGTGTACAGCTCGCCCTTATCCAGGCGGTTCAGGGTCAGCTTGGCCACGCTCTCACTGGTGGTCATGGCGTAGTTCATTAGCGCATGATCCGCCAGCTTGGCGTACCGGTCGGGGATACGGCCATTCTTAATAATATTGGTGGGCACCAGTGTCGGGCACAGCACATTCACCCGAATATTATCCTTGGCCAATTCCGAAAACAGGGTTTCAGACAGGGCACGTACCCCTGCCTTGCTCACGTTATAGGCGCTCATTTCTGGCGCCGCTGTGTACGACGCCGCAGACGCCACATTGATAATGGCGCCGTGCCCCTGCGTCTTGAAACCGGGTACAAAATAATGGCACCCGTTGATCACGCCCCACAGATTCACATGCATGCACCACTGCCAGTCTTCCAGGCTCAGCTCATCGAACTTGCCCCCCAGACCAACGCCGGCGTTGTTGACGACCAGGGTTACCGGGTGCCCCAGCAACGCTGCGGATTTTTCGGCCAAGGCAGCGACCTGCTTGGCATCGCCCACGTCACAGTGAACGGCAAACCCCTTCGCGCCCTGCGCGTTCAGTAACGCCACCGTTTCTTCGGCAGCCTTCAGATTCACATCGGCACAGACCACCGCGCCACCGCGCTTGCCCAGCTCCAGTGCAAAGCTGCGACCGATACCACTACCGGCGCCGGTCACCACCGCATAGGCATTTTTACTGGGCTTGATAAAACGCTGCTTCAAAAAATTCATCATTACGATTATCTCAACAGGTTATGGCGACACGCTCGATTAAACAGGCGCACCGGCAACATCACGCTCGCAGTGTCGGCACCCATGCCTTAATCAGATTCCGCGCCTTAAAGTACACAGTGGCAAGCGCGGCATCGTAAAAAACAGCATCGAGCCCCCTAACATACAAAGTGGAATTCATATGCCAGCGGGAGGCCTGCGGGGGGTTTCCCCGGTTTTCGGCGCGAATGAATTAATGGCACGATAAAGCGAATGCTTGTTCGGGTTCAATTCGGATTGTTATGCCGCTAAGGCCCGGCCCAGCCAGAGAAGAGCGACGAAAGAGGAAAGCGCGACTTTAAAGGCTCTCATAGATAGTAAGCGCAAACAAACAAGGCAGTTTCAGGTCGCCTGATTATGCAGCAGCACCGCCGCTATTAGCGCACCAGGCAGCGCAAAAAAACCGGCGCAGGCGCGCCGGTTATCGATCACAAAATCAGGGTCAGACCGCCAGTAATCACGGCAAATAGCACCGTCAGCCAGACCAGTGTCCACCACGGGAACGGCGGTGGCGGCGGCTCCACTTCCAGCTGCTTTTCCAGGTAGTTTCTCAGCAGCTGGGTGTTACGGGTATTGGCTTTGTAAATCGCATCAAAGGCATCGCCTACCACCGGCAGCAAGCCACCCAAGAAGTCGATGCCCATGTTGCGCAGCATACGCAGCTTCACGCCCTTACTGGCGCCGGCCCGCTGGGCCTCCACCAGCACATAGCTGCCAAGCACTAGGCCTGCCGCATCACCGACTATCGGCACCAAACCAATAATCGCCTCGGCGCCAATTTGAAACTTGGTGAAGGGAATGCCAATACTGCTGTCAGTGAAGCGGCTGAATTTTTCCAACCGCTCCAGCGCGGCTTGCTGCTGCGCCTTGCTCCGATTTGCCATTAGATCTCCACGTACAGCTGGCCGCCTTCTTCCGTTACCGGCCAAGTTTCCAGGGCTTTCTCACCCCGCACCACATTCAGTATTTGCACCCCCGGCGGGAAGTTCGCCCACTCGGTGACGGCACCGGTGCGGATATCAAACTTGGCCCGGTGCAGCGGGCACTGCACACACTGATCTTTAAGAATTTTGCCTTTGCCCAGCGACACAAACATATGGCTACAACGGGCCTGAGTGGCATAGAAGCCATCACTCAGGTGGTACACCACCAGCTTGGTGTCCCCCGCCTTCATGGCGCGGCTTTGTCCTTCCGGTAAATCTTGGCTGGCACAGAGTTCATAACGCATGGTGGTCTCCTTGCTGGCTGAGAATCAGTAATGAGTTGACCGTTCAACTCAATCATTCCAAATAGGTATACCCGCCCAACCCTTCGCGTACCAGTTCGATGAAGCCATCTTGTTCCGCTGCGCTTAAATGCGCTTGGCGACAATGCTGCTCCAAAGACGCCAACAGCCGGTCCGGGTCGTAATTCACGTAGCGTAACACCGAGCTCACCGTATCGCCTTGAATGGCGTGGTCCAGCACGATATTGCCCTGCGCATCCACATCCACATCCACGGAATCCGTATCCCCGAACAAGTTATGCATGTCGCCAAGGATTTCCTGGTAAGCGCCCACCATAAAAATGCCCAGGTGGCCGTTGAGCTGTTCCGGCAGCGGCAGGGTGGCTTCCACCCCTTCACCATCCACAAACTGGTCGATGCGGCCATCGGAATCACAGGTAATGTCCTGAATCACCGCACGGCGGGTCGCCGGTTTATCCAAACCGGAGAGCGGCAACACAGGGAACACTTGATTAATGCCCCACACATCCGGCACCGATTGGAACACTGAGAAATTCACGAACAACTTGTCCGCCAGGGTTTCGTTAAGGCTATCCAGCAGCGCCCGCTGCTGTTTGCGCAACGGATTCAGGCGGCCACGCAACGCCAGCAGGCAGTTGATGTATAACTGCTCGCCCCGCGCCCGCGCCGCCAGCCCTAACTCGCCTGCAATATAGCGCTGGTGAATATCCTGCCAGGCGCCGGCCACTTCCGAGAAGCGTTCCAGCAGGTTGCCCGGCTCGCCGGCCAACACCTGTTGCAGGCCCCACAGCTGCTGCAGCTCCGGCGCATCATGCTCGGTGGGTGCATCCACCGCCACCGGCGCCATCTGTTCCTGATCGGTGATATTCACCAGCAACACTGCATGGTGGGCGGTCAGCGCGCGGCCGGATTCGGAAATAATATGCGGCTCCGGCACGCCGTGCTCCGCACATTGCTGTTGCAGGGTCTGCACAATATGGCGGGCGTAATCGGCCACCCCATAATTCATGGAGCAGTAAGAACGAGAATGGGTGCCTTCATAGTCCACCCCCAGGCCGCCGCCCACATCCACGGTTTCCACCGCCGCGCCCAAGGCGCGCATCTCGGTGTAGTAACGGGCCGCTTCGCGCATGCCCGCTTTAATGTCCTGAATATTGGCCACCTGGGAGCCCAAGTGAAAATGCAGCAGCTTCACGCAGTCCAGCCGCCCGGCGGCGCGGCAATGCTCAATGGCCGCCATCAGCTGCGGCGCACTCAAACCAAACTTGGATTTTTCACCGCCGGTGTTCTGCCAGTTACCCTTGCTGATACTCATCAGCCGCACCCGCAGGCCAATGCGCGGCGACACCCCCAGTTCATCGGCCAGTGCCAGCAGCGCCGGCAGCTCGGAGGTTTTTTCCACCACGATCTGCACATGGAACCCCAGCTTTTCGCCCATCAACGCCAAACGCAGGTATTCCGCATCCTTGTAGCCATTGCAGACAATGGTGTCGCCGGGGTTAGACAATGCCAGCACTGCCAACAGCTCGGGCTTGGAACCGGCTTCCAGCCCTACCCGCTCGCCGTCATCGCGGGCACGGAGGATTTCGTGCACCACCCGGCGCTGCTGGTTCACCTTAATCGGGTACACCGGCGTGTAGTCACCCTGATACTGGTGCCCCTCGATAGCCTCCCGAAAGGCGCCCGCCAGCAGCTTCACCCGTTGGCGCAAAATGCCAGAGAAGCGCGCCAGCACCGGCGCCCGCAGGCCAGCCGCCCGGCAGCTTTCCAGCACCGCTTCCAGCGTGGCTTGGCCGCCTTGCTCGCCATTGGGGCGCACACACAGCTGGCCCTGGCCGTCGATACGGAAGTAACTGTCGCCCCAACGATCCACGTTATAGATATCGCTGGCGGGTACGGGAGAGTTATCGGTCATTGCGGGTCCTGAAAAAACGCCTGCACGCAACACGCGGGCAGGCCATCATGCGGTTAATGGTCGCCATTATGCCTGCCGGAAGGCCGCGCTAGCACCCATTTTTCATGCTTTCACAGGAGCCGTTCTGGTCTTACAATCGCCCCTATTGTCCACCACGGAGCCCGCCCGCTCCCAGCCACCGGAATCGCCCATGAGCAGCACCACAAAAAACTGGTTTTACGAGCACTTCGACTCCGCTGGCACCGCCTTCGGCCTGCGCCTGAAACAAAAACTGGAAGAAGTACAAACCGAGTACCAGCACATTGAGATGTGGGAAACCGACACCTTCGGTTACCTGATGACCATCGATGGCGCCACCATGCTTTCCACCCGCGACAACTTTCTCTACCACGAGATGATGTCGCACCCGGTACTGTTCAGCCATGCCAGCCCAAAGCGTGTCATCATTATTGGTGGCGGCGACTGCGGCACCCTGCGTGAAGTGCTGCGCCATCCGAGCGTGGAAAAAGCCACCCAGATCGACATCGACGAAATGGTCACCCGCTATTCCGAGAAATACTTCCCAGAATTGTGCGAGTCCAACGATGACAGCCGTGCCGAGCTATTGTTCGAAGATGGCGTGCAATACATGCGCAACTGTGAAGACGGCAGCGTGGACGTGATCATCGTCGATTCCACTGACCCGGTGGGCCCGGCGGAAGGTTTGTTCAAAGCCGACTTCTTCCGCGATTGCCACCGCGTGCTGGCCGACGGCGGCATCATCGTGCAGCAATCTGAATCCCCGCTGCTGCACAGCGACACCATCATTAAAGACCTGCATACCAACATGCGCGAAGCGGGCTTCACCACCACCCAAACCCTGCCCTTCCCGCAGCCGGTGTACCCCAGCGGCTGGTGGAGCTGCACCCTGGCGGGCAAGAACACCGACGTGAGCCGCTTCCGCGAAGCCGATGCCACCGGCAAAGGGTTTGATACCCGCTACTATTCAGCGGCGATTCATAAAGGGGCGTTGGTAATGCCACCGTTTATGGAAGCGGCAATTAAGCGCTGAGTTGAACGTTAAAAAAATGCCCTTGTCTTCGCTGGAAGCAAGGGCATTATTTAGATATATCGACCGATAAGGACCAGAAGCGCACGGGGAAAGACCTGACCCTCACGTTTTCGCGAACCTGCGCCCCCCTTCGTCACTTATTCTGGCCAGGCACCACCAATTACACCTAAATACATTGGCTGTTCAAAGCCAGGAAACTCAGGCTTCCATTCAATGTCACCCTCTGCTGCGTTGTAATGATACTCTGTAGTAGAGAAAACAATTTGGGCTCGATTATCTTTACAGATTTTTTTTAACCTAGTGATAAATGCTGCAAAATCTTTAGTTTCGATATCATGCTGCCGCGGCGTATCAAATATCAAAAATTCAATAGAGGCACACCCCATAGAAATGAACAGCTCAAAGAAGGCAGCTCTGAGAGCAAGAACTGTTCGCAAAAGGGTACTGCCGCTGAATTGTGATAATTTCTCCCTTCCAAAAATAACATTAAAATCAGCATCTACAGCAATGTTTCTAGAAACATTTTTGGTACTAAGCACATCCAGCCATTCAATGATCTTCTTGCGATAGGCATTTTTGAATTCGAAAATTCTTATATCGCTCGATCTAGCGCCGCCTTCAAAAGACGAAATATCGCCTTGAAGACCTCTTCGCCTATTCAATAGCTGTACGTAACATTTTTTCTCGGACTCAATCCTCCCCATTACTTCTTTTTTGTGTTGCCGGTCAATAATAGATCGCGTCAAGGAACTTATTGCCGATATCAAAGAGGCTGTTTGCGAATCATTCCCTTCTTTTGTAAAATTCGATTCGAGCGATGCGATTTCTTCATCAATTTTTCTTAACCTAGATGAATATTCTTCCACTCTGATCTTTTGAAACCCGCTATTTCTATCTAAATCTTTTATTTGATCGCGAAGGTAAAGTAAATTTTTTCCGTAGGAATCGGAGCTGGAGATGAAAAGTCCACAACCTGGGGAGGCACAAACTTCCTTAAAAGAACTAAAAAGTCGACGGGACTCTTCATTAAGAGACAAAGTATTGATCTCTATTTCAATTTCTCCCTTTATCTTATTAAACCCTGATATCCGACTTTCTATATCTTTTATTGAAGCAGAGAGATTCAGCCGCTCATTTTTTTTATCACGAATTAGTCTTTTCAAAATATAATCTGCATCGTTCGTAGCATCGAAACTATTACGGAGTTCTTCCAATTCACATCTCAACCGCTCCAGCTCATCTTCTAGTTCTGCAACGGAAACACTATCAACACCAGACTCCTCTTCGAGTTTTTGGATAAACCCTTCAGTGTTAACAATTTTAATATTTATCAAATCAAGATCTTTTTTCTTTTCTATAAGTAAACGCTTTGCCTCAAACGAATGCTTTGGCGCAATTCCAATTCCCAATCTTATCATCTCGGCGTACTGGTCTTTTATGAAACTACTTGGAGGCTTGTAAGCACTCGTATAACCAGCATCTTGATCTATGTAAAAGAGGGGCAAAAATGTCGATATATATGGATAAGCGGGCTCGTTCTTATTGCTTGTTAGCGCGATAGGCGAGAGTCCGAGTCGCAAAAAAAGGTACTCGGAAACCTCATATTCTTTGTAAAAGATATGCTTTTCGTTAGAACTTTGCTCTGATACCTCTATGTGAAAACTATTAGAAAAAGACCTATCGAAAGTGAGCAAACTCCCTTCATGTTCTACAGTGAGCCTGACTGACGAACATTTCGCCATAATATCGTCCCTGTATCGAACAGGGTACCCAAGCGCGTAGGCAATCGAATGAATGACAGGCGTTTTCCCTGCCCCGTTCGGACCATATAGCTGGGTAATATCACTAGCAAAAACAAGATCCTTAGAACCCCAGCCATCCCTCCCAGAAGGATAAATTTTTAATTCAACCAGTTTCATTCCAAGTCCATTACAATTTGTTTTTCTATTTGCAAATCAAAATAATTCCTTTCGATCACCTGAAGTGTATAACTGAGGTCTGATTGAACGTCTAATGCTTTTGATATGATCTTCCTCCCAAACTCAGTAGCTTTAATGCGGGAATCATGGCGGTCTACATCGACAAGGCTTACTGTCTCAAGAAAGGTTAGTGCCTTGACCGTCCGCATCCTAAGATTTGCCGACCATCCCAAGTGCTGGGATGAACCTTTAAATCCTGAGAACGTACGCTCAAAACACTCACCAATCAGCTGGCCTATCTCATCGGACTTCGGTTTGCGGCGCGTTTTGGATAACAATAGAATAGTCATTGCCAGAAGTGGGAGATGAAAAAGCGCCTCATTACTTAGCCGATGAGTTGCTGATCCGCCAAGTTCATCTAGAGACAGCCCAATTTCTTTTTCAGATGCTTCCTGAAAGAATTCTTCGTAATCCATCACGCAGCCCCCCTAACTAGAAATGAGAAAACAGCGCCAAGAAGAAGCTCACGATTAAGAGTGGAAGATAAGTTGTCATCATCCAAAGATGACAACACATTATCAATTCTATTTCGAAGAATTGGCAGTTTTTCTCCAGATCTAACCCACTCAGCAGCATTGCTTTCTATTTCTTCAAGAATAATATTCAGATCAAAATCAGGGATAGTATGACGCTTATCCCTAAACCATATATCCCATCGAACCTTACAGTCAGACACGAACTCTATCATCCGCTCTGACGCACCGGCCTTACTCATCAACCTATGAATAATAGAGGCATTCTTGATCGCTTGTGAGTCGCCACTATCTCTTAAGCTCTGATATGCTGCTTTGGAAATACTCAAAATATCTAGCATTTCAGAAAGACTAATACCGGCTATATCATCAAGCTCCTCTTCTCCGATTTCCTCCAATAGCTTCCCAAACGATTTTCGCTCAACAAGAGATATAAGACTATTAAGTATTTCCTCGCACTCTGAACGCTGTAAATCTATTTCGCTGTATTGATAAATAGTTTCTCTTGCCTCGGAGAAGAATCTATCATCGTGCGGATTTAAATAGGGAATATTAGATTTAATCTGAAGCTTTTTAATGCGATCTATAATCTTCTGATCTTCTATTGGCGCTTCCGGGGTTAGGGCTTCATTAAAACTCTCAATCAACAACTTGTAATAACTGTTATCGCCACAACCCTGTATTGCATCGCGCAACCCCTCTAAATCGTCATTCAGATGAACATTCGTGAGAAAAACGACGTTCCCACAGGATTTTTCAAATCTGATAGTGTGGATGAGGAGCCTTCCAAGGTAGCTTTCCGTTATCTTGAAAGGCTCGCATGTCTTAGCCCCTTTTCTTATCCCTAAGACATCATTTACAGACCATTGGTAATTCAACTTACCCTTGGTTTTGACCTGAAAGAAATTATAAACATAGTTCCCGCTTACATTGAGGCGAGAAACGAAATCGTCCTGGTAATCACAGTATACTCGGTCTAGCGCCTCACCCTCCAACAAAGACAAGCACTCGAAAGCCGCTCCGCGAAACTGAGCTTGATAACGTGCAATAGTTTCCCGTCCAGCATTCTCCCGCGGCTCAATTTCATGAAGTTTTGTACCACCGCTATTTTTTCCAGCCACACTCAACTTCCTTCAGGGAATATTATTTTCTTGAAAATACACATTCCTTAATCCTCTCCTTTATTCTTAAGAGCATTTAGTATGAGCACCGCATAACATCACGACCGTGATTGGGGAGAGCTATTGCCCAATGCACGCTGCGCCAGAGAAGAGAAGCCAGCCGCAGGCCAGCATAAAGATAAGCAGACAGGCATCCCTTTCCCCGATTCGCTTTCGCAGGCCGTGCCACCCTGGCTGGCCGATTTTCATTTGTGATCCTATTTTGAATCTACACAATCCATCCCCACAAATAAATGCACATGAGGAAAAGTCTGTTTACGGCTTACACTCCGCGTTGACGGCGACGGTGGAGCTTTCCATGAGCCAAGGCCTCTACACAGCAGAGGCGCTGAGCTGAATGTCGTTTTGCATGACTTCCAGTTGCGCCAGCACCCGTTGGCGCAGCCAACTGTGAGCCGGGTCGGCACTCTGGTCGCGGTGCCAGTACAGGTGCATTTCCAGCCCCGGCAATTCCCCAGGGAACGGCTTCCATACCAGCCCCTGATCGCTCAACTGCCCGGCCAGGCTGGCGGGCATGGTGAGCAGCAAGTCGGTTTGTTGCACGGTGCTTAACGCGGCCTGGTAATGCTGGCAGCGCAAACGAATGTGCCGGCGATAGCCTTGCCGTGCCAGGCCGAAATCTTCCAACCCCGGCCCTTCGCGGCGGGATGACACCAGCACATGCTGGGCGGCGAGATAATCGGGCAGGTCCATGCCCTGGGCCAACGGGTGCGATTCACGCATCAGCACCACCAGCGGCCCTTCCAATACCACCTGATGCTCAATGGCTTCGGGCAGCGCCAGCATCACATCGCAGGCTAAATCCAGCCGACCACTGGCCAGTTCCGTGGCCATTTGCCGGCGGCTCACGGTTAACGATTGCAGTTTGATGCCCGGCGCTTCATCCATAAACTGGCTCATCAAGGCGGGCAGCAACCGCGCTTCCAGCCCATCGCGCAGGCCCAATACAAACGTACGCTCCGCTTCACTGGCATCGAAGCCGCCCTCTTCACTGAGGCAACGCTGAAAACCGCCCAGCGCGTGGCGCACCGGGCTCACCATGGCCCGAGCCCGAGCGGTGGGTACCATGCGGCTGCCCTGGCGAACAAATAGCGGGTCGTTTAGGCGGGCGCGCAAGCGCGCCAAGGCATGGCTAACCGCTGGCTGGGTGAGGTTGAGCACCTTGGCAGCGCGGGTCAGCGACCCTTCGGTATAGATGGCGTCGAAGACCACGAAAAGGTTCAGGTCGAATCGCGAAACATGCATGAAACTTATCCAAAATAATTGCCATGATTCATTGGATTTATTGAAACGCGCTCTCTAGCATCGGTCAATGGATAAGTGCTGGCGGCTGGCCTACGGGTACGGATTGGCTAAATGATGCAGCTCGAAGCGGCTAAACATTTATTTCCCTGCCGCCCCACGAAAGCGGCCGCCCGCCTTGGATAAAGCGGCTCATGCCGTTTGTGTTCAACCGGATGATGCGAAAAAGCGCCGGGCGCCTGCAACGTTAATGGAAACAACCTGAACAGAAAAAGAGCACTGATGTATGCCGGTGATTTACCTTATACGCCACGGCCAAGCCAGCTTTGGCAAAGAAGATTACGACCAACTTTCTGAGCCGGGCTGGGAACAAAGCCGGCTTCTTGGGCGCGCCCTACAAAACCAGATGCTGGGCCTCCCCCGTGCCCTCTGTGGCACCATGCGCCGCCACAGGGAAACCGCAGAGGCCACCCTGGGCGAGCTGGGCCTACCCAAAGAATGGCACACCGACACCGGTTTTAATGAGTACAACCACGAAGAGCTGCTGGCCGTCGACTGGCCCCTGGCCACCGACCGCCCCGCGCTCACCGCTTGGCTGGCGGAGCAGCAACAGCCGCGCAAGGTTTTCCAGGCCCGCTTTGAGCAGGCCCTGCGCCGCTGGCAGCGAGGTGAAGGTGACTACAGCGAAACCTGGCCCGCCTTTCGTGAGCGTGTGCTGGCCAGCACCTACAGCTTGGGTAACAGCTTAAGCAGCGGCGACAGCGCCTTGGTATTCACTTCCGGCGGCGCCATCAGCGTGATTATTCAACAGCTAATGGCCCTGGATAACGAAGCGCTAATTACTTATAACCGTAACCTGATTAATACCAGTGTGACTCGGGTACTTGTGAATGCAGGCACGTTGCGGCTAGTGTCGGTAAATGAGCACCTGCACCTGCCGAGCGATCAAGTAACTTATCGATAAAGAACAAGCGGAAAGTTCAATGTGTGAAACACGCGGCACAAGCATAGCCGATGGCTACACCGTGAAACCGCGTTTCAATTTTAACTGTTGAGCTTACTTTCATTCGAGCAACACGACACCGAGCGGAGAAAACAATGCCGACACGTCAAAACATTCTCATCACCGGCGCCAGCTCAGGGCTTGGCGAAGGCATGGCGCGCCTGTTTGCCGCCATGGGCCGCAACTTGGCGTTGTGCGCTCGGCGTATGGATCGGCTGGAAGTGTTGAAGGCCGAGCTGGAAGAAAAACATCCCGGCATCAAGGTGCTGATTAAACCGCTGGACGTGAACGACTACGACCAAGTGTTTGCGGTGTTCGATGCTTTCCGTACGGAAATGGCCGGCATCGATCGCATCATCGTCAACGCGGGCATGGGCAAGGGCCAACCCTTGGGCACCGGTTATTTCTATGCCAACCGGCAAACCGCTGAAACCAACTTTGTTGCTGCCCTGGCCCAGGCCGAAGCGGCCATGGAAATTTTCCGCGCCCAGGACAGTGGCCACCTGGTAATGATTTCTTCCATTAGCGCCATGCGCGGCATGAAGAAAAATTTGACCACCTATGCGGCCACCAAGGCCGGCGTGGCCATGCTAGCGGAAGGCCTGCAAATGGAATTACAAGATTCGCCTATCAATGTAACCACTATTTTTCCGGGTTTTATTCGCACCGAGATCAACGAAAAACTGAAAAACACGCCCTTTATGGTGGACACTGAAACCGGCTGCAAGGCGCTGGTTAAGGCCATAGAGAAAGAAGGCAAAAATGCCTCCGTACCTAGCTGGCCCTGGGGGCCACTCGGCTTCGCCATGCGCACCTTGCCGCTAAAAATGGTCGGCAAGATTATGTAGTAAATAATGTAGTAAGCGGCGCACCACGCTGCAGGCTTTTCGCTTTACCAACGCAAGAGGCCGCGCCCAAACATTAGGCGCGGCCTCTTGCGTATCACAACGTCAACACGATGCCCTGTTGCGGCTTATCTTTTCTACAGCTATTTCCACTTCATAATCGGTGCCCATTCGTGCCAGTCATCTTCTGGCTGGCTGTAAAGGTCAAATCGCTCGCCCTCTTTGGCTAAGGGCCCGGCCTCTGTTGGCGTGGCAAAGCTGATGCCACCGCGTAACAGGTTTTCCAGAGAGCTGGCTTGGATTTGCGCACCCTTGAATAGACCCACATCGACGCTCAGCCCGGAGCTATTCCAAAAGCGGGTATTGCTGCGCACTAACCGGGTGTATTTCGGCTCAATAATGGCCTGAACTTCCACAAAGCGGCCGCCCTGACTTAACTCACTTTCACCGATGGTGCCCACTTGCACATCGCGATAGTAAATATGCCGGCCTTTTTTCAAGGAGCCCAGCTGCTTCGCCACCAGGGTGACTCTGAGACCCAGGTTGGGCTGCTGCTCAGGGGGTGTTTCCAGCCCGTCAAATTCCTTTACCGGCTCCCCCTCACCCGGCGACACCGCGATGTATTTTCCCGATACCAGGGTGTCCAGATTACGCGCACCCGCGATGCCCAGTTCCGGCTCTACAATCCAGAAACGGCTTTTCTCCCGGGCCAGCTTTTCCGCATCACGATTCAAGCTAGCATGGACCGTGACATGATTCAGATCGTCGCTGAGTACGATTTTATCTACGCTACCCACAGGCACGCCCCGGTAGCGAAGATCAACCCCTGGCTTGATGCCTGCTCCGTTATCAAAGGTGATTTCAATTTGCACATCACGCTGTAGCAACTGGTCGTACAGCAACCAGCCGGCCACTAGCAGGCTCACTAAGGGCACTAACCAAATGGGGGAAGGCCAGCGGGAGTGTTTCACTTCGGGGCTATCCATGGTCTGCTCCGTCAGGGTTTTGGATCCATAATTGTTGGGGCGAAAAGGCATGGGCAGACAACATGGTCAGCACCACGGCCAATGCAAAGGCGAGAATCCCCGGCCCCGGTTCCACTCGGGCCAAATTGCCGAATTCCACTACCGCTGCCAGTAATGCCACCACGAACACATCGAGCATGGACCAACGGCCAATCCAATACACCAAACGATAGGCGCGAGTACTGGTGCGTGGATTACTTTCGTGGGGAACGCGCCAGTAGATTACGGCCAATACCAGCACTTTAAAGAACGGCACCAGTAAGCTGGCAATGAACACAATAATGGCAATGCCGGGCATGCCGGCTTCAAACAATTGCCAAATACCATCGGCAATAGTGCTGGCTTTTCCTTTGCCGGTTTCGATAACGGTCATGATGGGCAGCAAATTTGCGGGCACCAGCCACACCACAGCCGCGATCAATAATGCCCAGGCCAATGGCCGATGGCCTGGGGTCGCCTCAGTGGCCATGCCGTGCCTCCAGCAGCCGTTGCAGCTGATCCGGTTGTGCCAAGGTTTCCACAATAAGACGCAACAACACCGCCACCACCAAGCAGAACAAGCCCGCACCGGGGGTCACTGTGGCCATATCACCCAGCTTGGTCATGGCGATAAGAATGCCGAGCAGAAAAATATCCGTCATCGCCCATTCCCGGCTGTGCCGATACACCTTCATCCAAAATGGAGCTGGCGATGTCGCTGCAGCCGTATCGGTACGGGCCGCCCATAACAGACGCCCCACTGACAATAAATTTAACAACGGCATAAGCACCAGGGTAAACAGCAGCAATAGGCCCACCGGAAAGTAGATGCCTTGCATGAGGCGCAGTACACAATCTAGCAGGCTGGCTTCACGGTCCAAGCCCAGGTTTTCCAAACGCATTAACGGCAGAATCAGGGCGGGCAACCACAACACAGAGGTGGTCACCGTTAGCGCAAGCAAAGAATCTGGGCGCAAGGTCCAGGCGCCACTTAACTGGCACTCGCAGCGAGGGCAGCGCCATGTGCCACGGGCGTGCTGGGAAGGCGCAGCAAGCTGAGTACCGCAATCCGGGCACTGCAACGCATCAGTAGACATCAACTCCCCTCCCCTAAGCTCGGACACCGCTAGCTCCAGCCAATAACCGTACCAGAATGCCTTCCCCTGTGCGGAAAGAACGTGAACGAGAGGCGGAATTTTACGGGGTTTTATAAACCCCGTTTAAGGTGGAAACAGGCTCCGTGTTTTATGGATTTCAAACAAAAAAGGCCGCGCTCAATTTTTAGGGCGCGGCCTCTTGGGTTTATAAAACGATGCTAGGCGTAGTGCCTTTTCACGTTCTCAATCTAGTTACGTTATCAATCTAGGGGGCCGGGGGTCTTTTTGCGCTTCACTGTGGCAAACCCGCCTTTGGTGTCTTGGCTCGGCGGCCTGGCATTGCGCTTGGGTTTAGCGGCGTTTTTCTTGGCTCCGGATTTCTTGATGCCTTTTTTAGCATCTTCTTTTTTCTTCATTTTTTTCTTTTTATTACCGGCAGCCTTACCGTTGGATTTCAGGTTTTTCGGCCCCAGGAAGTTGCCCCGCAGGGCTTCCACCAAGCGGTATTCAAAATTTTGACGCAGGTAACGTTGAATACTCGCCATCAAATTCCATTCGTGGGCGGCAATCAGGGAAATCGCGGTGCCTTCCCCCCCCACTCGCCCGGTGCGACCAATACGATGCACGTACTCGTCGCCACTGCGAGGCATGTCGAAGTTGATCACCAAGTCCAGGTTATCCACGTGGATACCTCGGGCAGCCACGTCTGTGGCGACCAGCACTTTCACGGCGCCGGTTTTAAGACGATCCATGGCCAGCTTGCGATCTTTCTGATCTTTCTCGCCGTGCAGCACAAACACTTTCAGGTTAGAGGCCACCAGCACACCGCAAAGCCGATCGGCTTGTTCACGGGTATTGGTGAACACTACCGCTTTATCATAGGTTTCATTGGCTAGCAGCCATTGCACCAACCGTTCTTTGTGCTTCACATCGTCGGCAGTGATGATCTGCTGGCTCACAGATTCATTCAGGTCACGCACGGAATCGAGCACCAGCGAGCGGGGGTCGCGAAGCACACTGCTGATCATGTTTTCCATGGCGTTACCGCCCGTGGTGGCGGAGAACAACAGGGTCTGCCGCTCGGGCCGGCATTCCGCGGCCAGGCGCAGCACGTCGTCGTTGAAGCCCATGTCGAGCATGCGATCGGATTCATCCAACACCAGCATTTCTAGATCCTGCAAAAGCAGGTTGCC
This sequence comes from Alcanivorax sp. 97CO-5, assembly GCF_000524665.1. Classification (NCBI taxonomy): domain Bacteria; kingdom Pseudomonadati; phylum Pseudomonadota; class Gammaproteobacteria; order Oceanospirillales; family Alcanivoracaceae; genus Alcanivorax; species Alcanivorax sp. 97CO-5. The sequence continues at coordinate 23,036 of NZ_KI965908.1, read as the reverse complement.
GGCATCTAGATGCTCGATGAGGCGCCCCGGGGTGCCAATAAGAATTTCCGGGTTCTTGCGCATTTTGGCCGCCTGCACTTTGAAGTCTTCACCGCCGGTGAGTAGCTCGGCTTTAATGAAGGTATAACGGCCTAGCGCTTCTACTTGCTTGAGGGTCTGCTGGGCCAACTCGCGAGTGGGCAACAGAATCAAGGCGCGGGTGTCGGTACGCGGGCGGGAATATTGGAGCAGCTGATGCAGCATGGGCAGCAAAAATGCCGCGGTTTTACCGCTACCGGTGCGGGCCACTACACGCAAATCGCGGCCTTCAAGCGCCGCAGGAATGGCTGCCGTCTGAACAGGGGTCGGGGTGGTAATTTCCAGCTCACCAAGCGCCTTAATTAAGCGCTCATGCAGGTTCAGGTCGGCAAACGAAGACATAACAGGCTAACTCCATGAATAAGGCGAACATTGTAGCATCCAGAGCCGTTGAAAGTTCACCGTTAAACGTGGAAACACAGTGATCGGTGCAACCCGGGCCTGAACGGTTATTGCTTCGCGCTGGCCACATAGAAGGCCGGGCGCCACGCCAACAGCCCTGCCCACGCCTTTCTACTTTGAATGCTCTCCTTTCTGCTCAATCCCCCACCCGAGCAAAGCGGGGCTGCACTTTGCCATCTCGCTCTACGGTCTCGATAAACATGGCCAATGGGCGCACCCACAGGGCCTGATCCCCGTAGAGCGGGTGGTAAACCACCACGGTTTCGCCGGTCTCAGAATGGGTTGCCAAGCCAAGCACTTGGTATTCGTTACCTTTGAAGTGCCGGTAACGACCGGGTTGCAACTCGCTCATGGCACATCTCCTGGTAGCGGGCTGCGCGGCAAACGCTCGGCAATGGCCGCCAGCACTTGAGGATTCCACGGTAGCCCCACATGGGTACCCTGCACTTCCACATTTTCAGTCATTGGCCCGCTTTCTTCCTGGCTGCACTGCCAAGCCACGATGCCGTCTTCACGGGTAAAGATGGCTGTGCACGGCACGGGTGGGGCCGCAATGCGTTGGTTAAAGGCCTCCCTGTCGGTTGGAGGTCGATTCGGATTGAACCAACTAAAAAGCGTGGACACATTATTGGCGTCTGGATCGCCATTGATAGGGCTACCCAGAGTAAAGACCTGACTCACCAGATCAGGAAAGGCCCGCGCCAGTTCCCGAGCAAACACTCCGCCCAAGCTCCAACCTACTAGCGCGACCGGTTGCTGGTGTCGCGCGCTGATTTCTTGCAACTGGGTAACTAACAGGTTTTTACGTTTGCTATTCATGCCCAGATTCGTGCCCTGGGCCCAGCCATACACGTTATACCCCAGCTTACCCAGGGCCATGCGCAAGGGCCGAGTGCTCAAGTCGCTGGCCCCAAAACCGGGCAAAACAATCACGGGCTGCCTTTTACCTAACGGCAGTTGCTTGTGCTCCAAGCCCCGTAAAAGGTAGCGCCCATAGGCCCATGCTGCGCGGCTTTCGCCTAGTAGAAGTTTGATTGATGGTGGTGCGATAACAGGTGTCATTACTGGCCCTCGGGCTGTTTCCGGCGCCATTAGCAACGGCGCATTATGGAACAATGGTAACCTGTCTGAGTGGGGTGGGGGTGGCTGACTGGCGACCGGCAGCAGCCAGACGGTCAATGATTTGCCGGGGAACGGTCTGCAGCGAACACAGTCATACTCTGCCAGCGGGGTCGGACGACTCACCCTTTTACGCAACCTATTTTTACCAACAAGGAGCGCCCATGAAAAAAGGATTTATCGCTTTCATTACTGCCTCATTACTCAGCAGCACTGGCATGGCCATGGCTACCCCCCCAAGCAGCCCGAACGTATTTGGCTGGGTGGAAAAGTCCATGTTGATGCCCTGGGGTGTGGAATTGAAAACCAAGCTGGACAGCGGCGCGCTCACTTCGTCTCTGCACGCCACCGATGTGGATGTTTTCGAGAAAGATGGCGACGACTGGGTACGCTTTACCGTGAATGTAGTGGATGAGGCCACCGGCAAAAAAGTGGAAAAAACCTTCGAGAAACCACGCTACCGTAAAGTGGTGATTCGGGGTGCCGGCGGCACCGAGCGTCGTCCGGTGGTATTAATGAAAGTGTGCATGGGCAACACGGTATATGAAGAACAGTTCACCCTGAATGACCGGTCTGACATGATTTATCCGGTTCTTCTCGGCCGGCGCACCATTTCTCACTTGGGTTATCTGGACGTGACACAGACCTTCCAGCATTCACCCCAATGCGATGAGAATTCGCCGGTGAAAATGGATAAAGACCAACAGGACGATAAGGACATTGAGGACTGAGCAGCAACGCGCATCGCTGTCATCAAATGATTAAACGCATTACCCGCGCCCCTGAATGGGGAGCGCGGGCAAAGCCTTTGCGAAACGGCGGTTACGCCGGATTCACTTCAAAATAACCGTACAGGCTGTCAATGGCGTCGCGTAGCACCTTGCCCTGCAAGCTAATACGCGCCTGCAATTCGGCTACCGCGTCTTCTGCGTCCAGTGCATCTATGTTTTCCTGTAGCAGATCCAGCGCCTTAATACGCTTGATCTCCAGCTTGTCGTTGATATCCAGTTCTAACGAATCCTGCCAAGCCAAGTTGATACGGGTGGCGACCATCCCCGTTTCCAGGTGTGCGAGAATTTCTTCCTGCCCTAGGTCCACGGCGGTGAACTTGACTGCGGCCCCTTCATCCTTGATGCCTTTCAGCTCACAACGGTCTCCCAGAGTGAAGCCTTCCGGCAGCAGTTTGGTATCGCGCAACCAATTGCTAAAGCTTGTGTAAGGGGCCGAGTTTGGCGCCGGGTACGCTACGGGCAGGGTGCCGATGGCTTTACGCAGGCAGGCGATGACTTCTTCACCGCGACTGGCGGAGGAAGAATCCACCATTACCCGCTTACGCTCAGTGTCGATAAGCAAGGAGGTGCGGCGCGAGCGAGTAAAAGCCCGAGGCATCAGCTCGAAGGTAATCTGCTCTTTAAGATCGGCCTTTTCTTTGCGCCCAACCTTGCGACCTTCTTCTTGCTGAATGTGCTCCACTTTTTCATCCAACAGTTCCTTGATCACCGGCCCAGGCAACAAGCGAGCGGTTTCTTGATAGGTGCAAAAAATAAACCCGTCCACCGCGTAGGCCATGGGGTCTTGCCCCTTGAGCGGCGGCACAAACCCTTCTGTGCGCTCCGTCTGCGAGCCACAGGGTTGGCAACGGTTCTGGTCGAGAATTTCATCCAGTTCGGCCACGGAGCAGGGGAAGGCTTCTTCACCCACAAAGACAGTCAGGTTCTTGATCCACATAGAGTTTTCCAAAAGCAGGGGCAGTGAGAAAATGCACTGCCGATAATGAGGGCGGCCAACGCCGGTCGGCCACAGTAGCGAAATGCCGAGGGCGGCTCAAGCAGGGAAGCACCCCAGCCTGCCGGGAATCAAACCAGGATTCATCAGGAACCCAACCGCCACTGGCAAAGTCCCACTATCAGAAACGCAAATACACACAGGCTTAACAGGAGCAGACCATGAAAACGCTGACTTTCGAAAATGGTGACACCCTACCCATGCTGGGCCTGGGCACCTGGAAATCCGCTCCCGGCGAGGTGTACAACGCCGTCAGAAGCGCCATTGAGATGGGTTATCGGCATATCGACTGTGCCCATATTTATGGCAACGAGGACGAAATCGGCAGAGCCCTAAGCGATGTATTGTCCGCCGGCACAGTAACCCGCGAACAATTGTGGATTACCTCAAAACTGTGGAACAGTGACCATGCCCCCGAGGATGTTCAGCCCGCACTGGAAACCACCTTACGTAACCTGCAGCTGGATTATCTCGACCTTTATCTCATGCACTGGCCGGTCGCTCTGAAGCCGGGCGTATCCTTTCCTGAATCTGCCGACGACATGGTGTCACTGAACGATTTACCGGTGGAAACCACCTGGGCGGCCATGGAAGCGCTGGTGGACAACAATCTGACTCGGCAGATCGGCGTGTCGAATTTCAGCGTAAAAAAACTGCAGGATTTAATAGGCAAGGCACAACGCAAACCCGCCATGAACCAAGTAGAGCTACATCCTTATTTGCAACAACAGAGCATGCTGGATTTCTGCCAACAACAAGGCATCCATCTCACGGCCTATGCTCCACTGGGCTCATCCGATCGCCCCGCTGGCTTAAAAGCTGAGGGCGAACCGGCACTGCTGGAAGACCCGATTATCCATGAGATTGCTGACCGTCATCGTGCCAGCCCGGCTCAAGTGTTGATCAGCTGGGCATTACATCGCAACACAGCGGTAATCCCCAAATCGGTTAACCCGGAGCGCCTAAAACAAAACCTGGCTGCCGAGGAACTGACCCTCAGCGACGAGGACATGGATGCCATTCGCTCACTGGACAAGCATCGCCGTTACGTGGACGGTGGTTTCTGGGCACAACCGGGCAGCGATTACACTGTCGCTAATCTTTGGGATGATTGACGCTAGCAAAAAAATCGAGGGGTTTTTGTAACGCCGTGGCCGGCACCTGCATCTACTGGCATTGATTTCCCACACTCCATTATCAGGGAGCCACTGAAAAACGCCTTACGTGCTTAACGTGGCCTTACGCGTGCAGCGGTTGTTTCTTGCCTTCACGGGCGGGGGCGCCCCTTCCTAGGGATTGGGTTCAACCGATGTGCGCTTAAGGCCCAGCATTCACGGCGCTTTTTAGCGGCGCCTTAATAGCAAAAAGGATCGACCATGGATTACTTGCGCACCCCAGATTCCCGCTTCGAGCGATTGCTCGACTACCCTTTCGAGCCAAACTACGTAACCGTGGACGGGCTGCGCATGCATTACGTGGATGAGGGGCCAGCCGACGGCAAGCCCATTCTGATGCTGCATGGGGAGCCAACGTGGTCCTATCTATATCGGCACATGATTCCGATTTGTGCGGCGGCGGGCCACCGGGTGATCGCCCCGGACTTGATCGGTTTCGGTAAATCCGACAAGCCAACGGATATCAATGCTTATAGTTACCAAAACCACATGGACTGGGTTAAGTCCTTACTCGACCAGCTTGAGCTCACCGAAATCACCTTAGTGTGCCAGGACTGGGGCTCACTGATTGGGCTGCGGATGGCCGCGGAGAACGAATCCCGATTCCGCGCTATTGTGGTGGGTAACGGCATGCTGCCCACCGGAGACGAGCAGGCCCCAAAGGCGTTCCATATTTGGAAAGCGTTCGCGATCCACAGCCCGGTACTGCCAATTTCCCGCATTCTCAATGTCGCCACTTTCCGCAAACTCGGCCCCGACGAAATCCGTGCCTACGAGGCGCCATTCCCCAATAGAAAATACAAAACCGCCGCACGTGCTTTTCCCAAGCTGGTGCCGGTGACACCGAACGACCCGGCCACGCAAGCTAACCGTGCAGCGTGGAAGGCGTTGGAGCAATGGAAAAAGCCGTTCTTAACGACCTTCAGCAACGGCGACCCGATTACCCGCGGAGGGGATAAATACATGCAAGAACGCATTCCCGGCGCCCAGGGGCAACCACACCAAACCCTGGTGGGCGGGCATTTCTTGCAGGAGGATTCGCCGGTGCAGTTTGCCCAAGCCGTGAATAATTTGCTGGCAGGCATGGACTAATTAAGGCTACCGCGGCATCAAATGGAGGGGGTGCCCGCCCGCGCGCCCCCTCTTTTGGGCGATCAGGCGGCTTGCCTGCTATGTCGGATTACCTCGCTAGGCTCATTGGCCTAATGACTATCGTGGTCAGCGCGGCTCACGGGGAAAAGGTGTCGACAAATAACGTTTCCACTTTCTCCCTCGCCCAGGGGGTTTTGCGTAAAAACTTCAAGCTGGATTTCACTGAGGGATCACTGATAAAGCAATTAATTCGAATGCGATCACCCAGCTCTTCCCAGCCATAATGTTCAACCAGGCGCTTCACCACCGTTTCCAGGGTGACGCCATGCAAGGGATTGTTCGGCTGATTCATCAATATCCCCTTCAGTGAGCCTTGGACAACACGTAACCCTCGCGGGGAAAGTGCACATGAACCTGCCCCACCACGGGGTCGTTACGGCGCAACACCAGAGTGTTGGCATCGCAATAGCAGAGCTCGCCCAATACGGGATCACGGCCATAATCGCACGGGGCTACACGCACAGATTGCCCGAGCAAGGGGGCTTGCTCAACCTGTACCGGCAGAGCCCGCGGCTCGGCCTGGCGTGCAATATCCAAGGCCTTATCGGCGCTAATATCCTTTCGTAAGCCTTGACCGAAAGCCTGCATCCTGTTCATCCAGGCATCCACTTTCGGGTGGCTACTGGCTAGCGGTCGGCCCGCTAAATCGCGGCGAAACCAAAGGCTGTGATAGGCGGAAAAGTCCCCAGCATTGGGGGTATCGCCAAACAGGAAATCCCCTGTTAGCAAAGTTTCCATATGATTTAGGTGCGCCGCCACTTGGCGCCGCATTGTTTTCGGGCTACCCGTCTTCACTTTCGATTTACTGCCCATTCTTACCCGGTCCACCAGCAGGCGCCCCAAACCCAGTAAGGACGATTCTTTCAAAACCCGGCGCAACAGGGTGAGATTCCCTGCCGTGACAATAGACGCCAGGAAAATCGACAGGTCCACTTCGCTAACAAAGTTTTGTACCTCTTGGCTGCAATTTTCCACGACCAACTCAGGCTTGTTTGCCAACCGGGCAATTTCGCGACTCAGCGTGCGGGTATCACAAAAAATGTCGGCGCCGATTTGAGCCACCGGAATTTTCCGATAACCACCCGCCAGCGGCGCGAGTTTAGGCCGCGGCGGCATTTCTGGCACCGTGACCGACTGCCACTCTAGGCCCGCATAGCCCAACATGGCCCGGGCCTTTTCGGAAAACGGCGAGAGTGTGTAATGGTGTAGAATCAGTTCCGACATAAAGGCATCCTATGCTACGCCAACAATGTGCCGGCAAGCCTCGTCCCCACGGGCGTGAAGGTCAAGCGCGCATTGCGTTCCCCTTGCATTGGAAACGCCATAATGGGCGAAACGCTTTGCTGCTGGTGCGTCATCCTCGTGTTGTACGCCGGGTCGCACCTCTAGACGACCGGTCTAATTTACTGTTAGGATAACCGCCATGACCGCACACGTCGTCACGCCACAGCCTGACAAACATCGCGATACCCGCCAGCACCTGCTGGATACTGGCCGCGAGATTCTCGCTGCACGCGGTTTCAGTTCTGTGGGTTTGAGCGCCATTCTGCAAGCCGCCGGTGTACCGAAAGGGTCGTTCTACCATTACTTTCAGTCCAAAGAGCGGTTTGGCCAAGCCTTACTGGAAGATTACTTTACCCACTACCTGCAGGATCTGGATTGCCGTTTTGCCGATGACAGCACTCCAGCCATCGGCAGGCTGATGCAGTATTGGCAAGACTGGCAAGAAAACTACTGCGGCCCCACCGGCCTAGGTGATTGCCTAGTGGTCAAACTCAGCGCCGAAGTTGCCGACCTCTCTGAAGCCATGCGCCTCACTTTGCGTGATGGCACCGAGCAAATCATTTCACGCATTGCCGACTGCATCGACGCCGCCATTGCCGATGGCTCTCTACACTCGCAACCTGCCCATCAAACCGCAGGCAACCTTTATCAATTATGGCTGGGCGCCAGCCTGCTCACTAAGCTGCACCGCAATGCGCAACCCATGAACCAGGCCATGACGCTGACCCAAAACCTGCTCGCTCGCTAACACACAAACACAAAACGCCACAGGCCCGCGGTTTAGCGGGCTTTTTTACCGGCCATCTATAGACGACCGGTCTAATTTAAACACATCACCGACCAAGGATACCGCATCATGAACAACTTTGATTTCTACAACCCCACTCGTATCGCCTTTGGCGAAGGAAAAATTGCGGCTCTCGACACCCTGGTTCCCGCCAACGCCAACGTGCTGATTCTGTTTGGGGGCGAAAGCGCGCGCCGCACCGGCACCCTGACCGAAGTGGAAGCGGCATTGGGTGATCGTCGCGTACAGCTCTTTGGTGGCATTGAACCCAACCCCAGTTTTGAAACCCTGATGGAAGCGGTGAGCGTGGTACAGCGTGATGGCATCGATTATCTGCTGGCTGTGGGCGGAGGGTCCGTAATCGACGGCACCAAGTTTGTCGCGGCAGCTTCGCTATTCGAGGGGGATGCTTGGAACATCCTGCTCAAGGGCGGCAGCAATATTCACCGCGCCCTACCGTTCGGCTCGGTACTGACCTTGCCCGCCACGGGATCGGAAATGAACAAGGGCGCCGTGGTAACGCGCAAGTCGCTGCACGCGAAGCTCCCTTTCCACAGTGAGCATGTGTTCCCGCAATTTTCCGTGTTGGATCCCACTAAAAGCTACACCTTGCCGCCCCGGCAAGTGGCCAACGGTGTGGTCGATGCCTTTGTTCATATTGTTGAGCAATACCTGACCTATCCAGCCGACGCTCCCGTGCAAGACCGATTCGCGGAAGGCTTGCTGCAAACGCTGATTGAAATTGGCCCGCAGGCCTTAGCGGAACCAGAACATTATCAGGTACGCGCTAACCTAATGTGGGTGGCCACCCTAGCGCTGAATGGCCTGATTGGCTCCGGCGTTCCTCAGGACTGGGCTACACATATGCTGGGGCATGAGCTCACGGCCCTGCATGGCCTCGATCATGCTCAAACCTTAGCCATTGTCCTCCCGACAATGCTGGCTGAGCGCAAGGAAGCAAAACGCGACAAACTGGTGCAGTACGCGCAGCGGGTTTGGGCTATCAACGAAGGCAGTGATGAACAGAAGGCGGATTTGGCCATTGAAAAAACCCGTGATTTCTTCGAAGGCCTAGGCGTGAAAACCCGGCTAGCGGACTATCAATTGGCTGCCGAGCACATTGAGCCGCTTATCGACAGCCTTGAAGCGCATGGCATGACGGCTCTGGGGGAACACAACGACGTCACCCCTGAGGTATGCCGCCGAGTACTGCACGCCAGCCTTTAACAAGGGCGCGAGCACTCCCTTTACAACACCATCATCCCGACCCGGGGTGATGGTGAAATCACAGAACGGAGATCACCCAATGAATATTCTGATGATTCTTACCTCCCACAATCAACTGGGCGATACCGGCCATAAAACCGGTTTTTGGCTGGAGGAGTTCGCCGCACCCTACTATGTTTTCAAAGATGCCGGTGCGCAGATCACCCTGGCTTCGCCCAAAGGCGGTCAGCCCCCTCTCGACCCAAACAGCGCCACACCGGACGCACAAACCGCAGCCACGGACCGATTCAACCAGGACAGCGAGGCTCAAGCCGCACTGGCCAACACTCGGACTCTGGCGGAAATACACGCCGATGCATTTGATGCGGTGTTCTATCCTGGCGGGCACGGCCCGCTTTGGGATTTGGCAGAAGATGCCACCTCTATTGCCCTGGTTGAATCGTTTAACGATGCGGGCAAACCTGTGGGCGCGGTCTGCCACGCACCGGCGATTTTCCGTCACACGCGCCACAACGGCCAACCACTGGTTAAAGGCCGTACCGTTACCGGCTTCACCAATGGTGAGGAAGAGGGCGTACAACTCACCCACGTGGTTCCTTTCTTGGTGGAAGACATGCTCAAAGCTAACGGTGGGCTCTACAAGAAAGGGGAGGACTGGGCCAGCCATGTAGTCACTGACGGTAATGTGGTGACAGGGCAGAACCCCGCCTCATCCGCAGACAGTGCTAAAGCAATACTGGCCCTTTTAGACCACTCCAGCCGGCATTAAATGTCCGAGCCCGACGCCAGGAACGCAAAAAAAATGAGCCTCACGTGAGGCTCATTTTATCAACCTGCCAATTGGCAGCCGTTGTGGCCGGCAGGCGCCCTTTTAATCGCAGGAGGCAGGAGGCACTGCCTGCCCTGCCTTATTTACTCGTAACTAAGGTCTGTTGCCTTCCCACGAAACACCCGATAAATGAAGAACGTATAGCCAAGAATCATCGGCAATGTAATCACCGTTCCCCAGAACGTGAACAACAACGACTCCGTGGCTGAAGCTGATTCCCAAATCGACAACCGACCCAGCACAATATCCGGAAATAAACTGTAGGCCAGGCCAAGACTCGCCAGCACACACATCACAATCAGAGACAAGAACGCCAGCCAGCCATAACCATTATCCAGAATCTTACGGCTGTTAAATACCCAGATCAGCCCCGCATAAGCCAGTGCGGTAGCAATCGGAATGGGCATCAAGCCGATAGCGTTTGGCAGAGTGAACCATTTGTCTGCAATGGCTTCACTGACCAAGGGCGTAGCAACGGAAATAAGCAGTAAAAAGCCGCCCATAGGCAAGACTGCCCGCCGCCCCCAACGCACTGCCTTGTTAAACAACGCGCCTTCCGTCTTGATTAGCAACCAAGAGGCACCCAGCATGATGTAAAGTGCCGGTAACGCCAGTGCGATCAGGATAGCGAACATAATATTGGTGGCATCCCCGGTAAGCCCCGTCACAAAAGCACCCAGCATCCAGCCCTGCGATACTGACGCGACCAGCGAACCCACTGCAAATAGCGAGTTCCATTTGCCCTTATGTTTGTCGCCAGCCTTAACGCGGAAGTCGAACGACACACCGCGAAGTATCAGCCCCATCAACATCAGCGTTACAGGCAAGTAGAGAGAAGTGAGCACTAACCCGTGGGCCTGAGGAAAAGCAATTAGTAAAATACCAACCCCCAATACAATCCAGGTTTCGTTGGCATCCCAAAACGGGCCAATGGCGGCCACCATGACATCTTTCTCTTCTTCATCGGCAAACGGCAATAGCAAACCGATGCCCAAGTCATAGCCATCGAGCACCACATAAATCAGCAGCGCCAACCCCATGGCGCCGGCAAAGAACAACGGAAGCCAATATCCAATATCCATCACGCTTCTCCTTCTGCTTGTTCATCGTCGGCTCGTTCAGCTTTCATAGCCCGCTGCTGTGGGGTCAGAGACAAGGAGCGCGCCGGCTTGGTGGCCATGTAGCGCAATGCCGCGATGTAAGACACCAATAGAAAGACGTACAGCAATACGTAACCAAACAACGTGCCCATGACCGTGGCGCTACTGTGATCTGCTACCACCTCGGAGGTTCGCATCAGGCCACTGACCATCCACGGCTGGCGGCCAATCTCGGTGACATACCAGCCAGCCAAGACCGCCACCCAGCCCGAAAATGTCATCACCGATAGGGCCCGCAATAACCATACTTGAGCATCCCGGTTTTCATCACGTCGCCGGAACAATCGCCAAGCGGCCCACCAACCGACCAACACCATCAATACCCCTACGCCCACCATGACCCGAAAAGACCAGAACACGGGCGCCACTGGCGGATGGTCGCCCTCAAAATCGTTCAACCCTTTCAGTTCACCATTCCAGTCATGGGTCAGGATAAGGCTGCCCAAGCCGGGCACTTTAATGGCCATATGAGTAGTACGCTGCTCCTCATCAGGGAATCCAAATAGGGTCAGCGGGACATTGCTCTCGGTCTCCCATACCCCTTCCATGGCGGCAATCTTTGCCGGTTGGTGTTCTAGGGTATTCAAGCCGTGAAGATCGCCTATCCAGACTTGCAAGGGAGCCAGTACCGCAGCCATCACCGCGCCGGTGCGCATCACTTTCCAGGTAGCTGGGCCATCGACCCTGCGCATGGCCCGCCAGGCACTAACCCCCATAATCAGGAACGCGGCGGTAAGGAGAGAGGCATTAAACATATGCGCCAGGCGATAGGGAAACGAAGGATTAAAGATCGCCGTCCACCAGCTATCCACGTAAAAAACGCCATCCTCCAAGCGGAACCCTGTTGGCGTCTGCATCCAAGAATTAAGGCTGAGAATCCAAAATGCGGAAAAACTGGTGCCCACAGCCACTAACGCACAGGACGTCAGGTGGAGGCGATTGGAGACACGGTTTTTACCGAACAGCATGATGCCAAGAAACGAGGCCTCAAGAAAAAACGCGGTCAGCACTTCGTACCCTAGCAATGGCCCGGCAATGTTCCCCGCCTTTTCCATAAAGCCTGGCCAGTTAGTGCCGAACTGGAAACTCATGGTGATGCCGGACACCACACCCAATGCAAAACTGAGTGCAAAAATCTTCACCCAGAAAAAATAGGCATATTCCCAAGCCTTATCTCCGGAGAAGGTGTAGCGCAACCGGAAATAAAAGAGCACCCAACACAGGCCTATGGTGATAGTAGGAAACAAGATATGAAAGCTGATGTTGGCGGCAAACTGAAGCCGGGCCAACAGGAACGGATCAAATTCCACCGAAGCAACTCCTTCGCTTAATTGAATGGCAGGGGTTCACTCCTAGAGACAATATCATAGAAACTTGCAAGCTAAATGAGACAAATGGTCCATGTTTAACCTCGATCAACCGCAAAATACACGACAACAAATTCCGCAGGTGTTAACATGCTGTATACAGTGGCAACATTTCTATACCTCGACCACTACACGTTATGCACAGCATGTATCCACTTTAGCCAACAAAATGCATGCCATGAAACTGGTAGTTCAACCAGATCATGCATAATAAGTTCACTTTCGGAGAGCATTACATGAAAAGAAGAATGGGGCTGGTAGCCCTAGCCACCGCAGCCATGTTATCCCTAAGCGGCAACGCCATGGCGTTAACCAAGCGCAGCTTCTGCGTCTTTGATCTCATCGGTGCCAATGGCGACACCTTTAATATCATGCGCGACTACAAAACTGCCGCTGTAGCTTGGGGCGTAGATGTTGAACTGAAACCTTACACCGATGAGAAAATCGCTTCCGAAGACCTAAAAGCCGGCCAGTGTGATGCTGCCGTTCTCACCGGTATCCGTGGCCGTCAGTTCAACCGATATACTGGCAGCATGGACTCCATCGGCGCTATTCCTACCTACGACGCCATGAGAACTGTCATCGCTGTGATTGCCAGCAACAGCCCCAGCGTCAACAAACATTTGGTTGCCGGCCCGTATGAAGTGGGCGGTATTGTTCCGCTTGGTGCCGCTTTCTTGTTCCTCAAGGACCGTGAAATTGACACCGTGGAAGAACTGGCGGGTAAATCCATCGCCGTACTAGAATATGACAGCGCCCAAGCCCACATGGCCTCCCGCGTTGGCATGTCCCCGGTTATGTCTGATATCACCAACTTCTCAACTCGCTTTAACAATGGCTCTGTCGATGTCTGCTTTGCCCCGGTGATGGGCTACTCTGCGCTTGAGCTTTATAAAGGCATGGCCCCCGATGGCGGCCTTCAGGATTATGTGCTCGGTCAGCTGAGCGCCCAGATTATCCTCAAACATGAAAAATTCCCTGAAGGCTTTGGCGAGAAATCCCGCGCCTTTATGTTCGGCCAGTTTGACCGCGCCATGAAGCTAATCGATAACGCCAGCAACGAAATCGCTGAGCGCTGGTGGATTCGCATTTCTAAGGAAGGCAAGCTGCGCTACGACGAAATGATGCGCGAAGCGCGGATTGGGCTGACTGAAAAAGGCGTCTACAGCAAAGACATGATGTCCCTGCTGCTTAAGGTACGCTGCAAACAGGAGCCATCACGGGCGGAGTGTGTAAACCCACAAGAATAACCCCTCCTCCTCACACACCGTCGCCATGTATTCTGGCGGCGGTGCGCTTTACCCCTTTCCCATCCTCACCTTAGTTCCACGCCAAACCCACATCACGGATGCGCCGGAACCTGGCTGTTATAAATCTAATCTATAGCAATTTATGGATCTGATCTCGGCAGGTATTCGCTCTGCTGCCCTTTAAAATAATAAGCCCCAGAACGACAAGAGGCCCTTACCTAGGGGGACAGTAAAACCCTTAGCAAACGTTCTCGCACGGTTCCGTTAACTCGCAGACCCACCAAGAAAAGCACCGTGAAATGCTACAGGCTGGGCGAACGACCAAATCGGCAAGGTCTCCCGTCCGTACAGACTCTGATACTCTGTAGGCGACCACATTACTGCCACCATTCAGGATATTGCATGCCAAGCGCGTTCGGCTTCCGTTTCGACAACACCTACCGTCGGCTGCCCGAGGCCCTATTCTCAGATTGCCTCCCGCAACCGGTCAGTACACCCGCCTTTGTCTTGTTCAACGATAATCTAGCCCAAGAGCTGGGGCTGGATAGCGAAGCCCTGTCGGAGCACCCCGAATTTTTCAGTGGCAATGAATTACTGGCAGGCAGTGAACCCATCGCCCAGGCTTATGCGGGCCACCAGTTTGGCAGCCTGACCATGCTCGGCGATGGCCGCGCTGTTCTGCTGGGTGAGCAGCTGGATGGCCACGGGCAACGCCATGACATCCAGCTTAAAGGCGCCGGCCGCACTCCTTTTTCCCGAGGTGGCGATGGCCGTGCAGCCCTTGGCCCCATGTTGCGCGAATACATTGTCAGCGAAGCGCTCCACGCGCTGAATATTGCTACCACTCGCAGCCTGGCCGTTACCCGCACCGGCGACAGAGTGCGCCGGGACACCCTGCTTCCCGGGGCCATCCTGACCCGGGTGGCGGCATCACATATTCGTGTCGGCACCTTCCAGTACGCCGCCGGACAACAAGACCCTGTGTTGCTGGAAAAACTGGTGGATTACACCATCGCGCGCCATTACCCCTCCTTGGAAGGGGCAGAGAATAAAGCCTTGGCTCTATTCGAAGCCGTGATGGATCGGCAAATAGACTTGGTGGTCGACTGGATGCGGGTAGGTTTTATTCACGGTGTGCTCAACACCGACAACGTAACCCTATCCGGCGAGAGTATCGATTTTGGCCCTTGTGCTTTTATGGATCGCTTTGACCCGAACACGGTGTTCAGCTCCATCGACCACCAGGGCCGCTATGCCTATGGTAACCAACCCAGCATTACCCAGTGGAACCTGGGCCGCTTTGCGGAAACGCTGCTCAGAATGATGGACGACAACACAGACATCGCGATCGAAAAAGCCACCACATCACTAAAATCATTTAGCCTGCGTTACGAAGAAAAGTGGCGCGCCATGATGAACAAGAAGCTGGGGTTGTTCGGCAGCGAAACCGAGGACGATACGCTGATTGCCGATTTGCTCACCTGGATGCATGCGCAGAACGCGGACTACACCAATACCTTCCGTGATCTAATCCAGGACGGCCTGCCTGATGGCGAGCAATACCAAAGCGAAGCGTTCCAGCACTGGCACCAACGGTGGCGGGCTCGGCTGGCCCGCAACAGCAAACCACTGGCCTCATCGTTGTGCCTGATGCGTAATCACAACCCGGCGGTGATTCCACGCAACCACTTGGTGGAGCAAGCCCTCCAGGCGGCCAGCGAGGATAACGATATGACACCCACCCATGCCTTGCTGCAAGCACTCTCCGCCCCCTATGCGGACCGGGACAGTAATGACCGTTATCGGCAACCCGCCGCACCCTGCGAGCAAGTCCACCAGACTTTTTGTGGCACCTGAACGAGGCAGCGTCTTAGCATTCTGTCGGATTACAGCTGAGCGTAATCCGACATTCAGCGCTCGATGAACACCATCAGCCCTGCACTTTGTCCTGCGTTTTCAACTCGAAGTCGCTAGCATCGTGACGCTCATGCAACTGGCTGGACGGCTCGCCCCAGGCCCGGTTCACCATGAGGCCACGCTTTACTGCCGGACGCTCACCGATTTGGTTAGTCCAGCGCAGTACATTGGTGTAAGTGTGGGCTTCAATAAACTCCGCCGCTTCATACACTTTGTTAGTCACCAGAGCGCCGTACCAGGGCCACACCGCCATATCCGCGATGGTGTATTCATCACCGGCCAGGTATTCGTTATCCGCCAAACGCCGGTCCAATACATCCAGCTGACGCTTGATCTCCATGGTGTAACGGTCGATGGGGTATTGATACTTTTCCGGCGCGTAGGCATAGAAATGGCCGAAACCGCCCCCCAGTAGCGGCGCACTGCCCATCTGCCAGAACAGCCAGCTCAGGGTTTCGGTGCGGGTTGCCAGCTCCCTGGGCAAAAAGGCACCAAACTTTTCCGCCAAATAAAGCAGAATACTGCCGGACTCGAACACCCGCTGGGGCGGATTGACGCTATGGTCCATCAGCGCGGGAATCTTGGAATTTGGATTCACCTCCACAAAGCCACTGCCGAACTGATCACCCTCCGTAATCTTGATCA
This sequence comes from Alcanivorax sp. 97CO-5, assembly GCF_000524665.1. Lineage (NCBI taxonomy): Bacteria > Pseudomonadati > Pseudomonadota > Gammaproteobacteria > Oceanospirillales > Alcanivoracaceae > Alcanivorax > Alcanivorax sp. 97CO-5. The sequence continues at coordinate 6,859 of NZ_KI965908.1, read as the reverse complement.
TCCAAGCATCGTACTGCGCACCGGTGTGCCCCTTTTCCAGCAGTTCTTCCAGCATCACGGTGACTTTCACCCCGTTGGGGGTGGCTAGCGAATAAAGCTGCAAAGGGTGCTCACCAACCGGCAGTGCTTGGTCGTGGGTGGGGCCGGCAATAGGACGATTAATATTGGCGAATTTGCCACCGTTTTCCTGGTCCCATTTCCAGACCCGAGGCGGGGTGTAGGTATCGTCAGACATGCGGGCTCCTAAAGAGAATCAATGCCGCTACTATGGCCAGCAGCGTGCAAGTGAACAAGGGCAATCATGCGATCCATTTTTTCAGCTGAATGAATCAATCCGCTTGCTGCCCAAGCCATACCATCAACCCCTGGCTGTTGAGATTAATATCAAACCCCAACGCATCTTGCAGGGCTTCATCCGATAGCGACACACCATGGTCACGGGCTTTGTCGAACATATACTCTCGCATCGCCGCCTCCAGCCGTTGCAGCAAGGTCGCGTCATCGCCCGGTGCCGCTTTTTTTGCCAATGCCACGTAATCATCCACCATAGCCAGTAAACGCTCCCCCGGCTCCTGAGGCGTCTCCAGCACACCGTAATGGGTCAGGAACATGCGCTTGGGATTCAGTGCCAGTAATTTACGAATCGACAGTTTCAATGCGTCCGGATCGAACTGCACCGGGGTGGTGGTGGGCAAAATGAAGGGACCTTTTTCGGTAGTCAGTGGCGGGTAAGACAAACCAAAGGTATCACCGGTAAAAATACCGCAAGAGAGCGAATCAAAAACACAGAAATGGTGACGGGCATGGCCTGGGGTATCGTAAAAGTCCAGGCGCCGGTCACCGACCAGAACATGGTCACCTTCGTTCATCTCTCGCACACGGTCAGCCTGCACGGGAATCACATCGCCATAGGTTTTGGCAAAGGCGTCTTCACCGTATACCGCGATGGCCCCCGCCTTGAGCTTGGAAGGGTCAATCATGTGCCGGGCGCCACGGGGATGAATCAACAAGGTGGCGACCGGCAACGCCTGCATCAACCCTCCTACGCCCCCCGCATGGTCAAGATGCACATGGGTGGGAATCACGAACTTGACCTGTTCACGCTCGATCTCCCGCTGTTCCAGCAGGGTGAGAATAATCGGTACGGTATTATGCGTGCCCGTCTCGATGATGGCGTACTCATCACCGTCCTGGAGCAGATAACAGGCCGCCAGCCCATCGCGCATCAAGGCGGTATCAATACGGGTGATATGCTGGCCGAGATCGGCATAAGGCTGGAAGGGCATGAAGCAACTCCTGGCAGGTCAATGGCAGCCCTGACTATAGAGGAAGAGGCAGGCCACTTGCATTCGACCCTAGTCGCAATCGCCAAGCTTGCCTGACACCGCTACACCAGCTCCAGCGTCTTCCCCGTTAAACGGGAAGCCAACTCGCTCGCCACAAACCGGGCGCGGGCCGACAGCGTCCATTGCGCACGATAAATCAGCCACAATGAATCGACCACACGAGGGTCCATTTCCACCACCCGAATTGCATCAGGCCAGGCATAGGCTTCGCGGGCATAGCGTGGAAGCACTGTAAAACCGAACCCCCGCGCCACTGGATCCAGAATCAAACCAATCTGATTCACAAACCCCTTGCACGCAATGCTGCGAATGCCGCGATTTCCCGGAAAGACTCTGCTCAATAGCCGTGACGCCATGGCCTGCCCATCCGGGTGATCAATAAACCCTAGGTTTTCAAGATCTTCCCAACAACTCACCATAACTTTAGCTGGTACGACCAAATCCAGTGGCTCCTGCGCAAAAAGACACGCCGCCAGTCGCGGGTCGTCTGGCTTGATGGTAACCAGACCTAACTCGAAGTCATTATTTCCCACAGCCTTAAGAACATCATGATCGGGAGCAAAACGATGACGCATCGTCAAACCAGGGTATAAGGCCTGCAAATCCAGCAGCAAAGGATACAGAGACAAACCAATGCTGCCGGGGCTGATCAGGCTGATTTCACCCTGCCGATCATCCTCCCCGGACAAGCGCAAATTTAGCCGTTTTTCTGCCTGCTCCAGGTCTGCGCAATACATCAGCAGTGCCTGACCTGCCGGCGTCAGCTCAATCTGGCGAGGCCGGCGAATCAACAGCGGCCCCAAGGTCTCTTCCAGGTGTCGAATATGCTGGCTGACCGCCGCCTGAGTCAGCCCCAGCTGGTCTGCCGTACGAGTGAAACTGCCCCGCTCCGCTAACACCACAAAAGAACGCAACCATTGAGGGCTGATCATAAGTAAACCTTATCGAGGCAATAAGATGAGCTCCATTTATCTTATAACACAACCCTTTTAGGCTTTCCTCATGCCGTAGCCGCAATCGCCACCAGCCATGAGGCCCCACCATGAACCAGCCCTACCCTCGCAACTTTTCCCACATCGGCCTATCCGTTACCGACCTAGATGCCGCCGTACGCTTCTACACCCAGGTGCTTGGCTGGTATTTAATTATGCCCCCCACTGCCATCACCGAAGATAACAGTGCTATCGGCCTGATGTGCACCGACGTATTCGGAAAGGGCTGGACATCATTACGCATTGCCCACCTTTCCACCGGAGACCGTATTGGTGTGGAGATTTTCGAATTCAACCATGTTGAAAAGCCGGAAAACAATTTTGAGTATTGGAAAACTGGCGTGTTCCATTTCTGCGTTCAGGACCCCGATGTGGAAGGCCTAGCAGAAAAAATTGTGGCCGCAGGAGGCAAACAGCGAATGCCAGTAAGAGAATACTTCCCTGGCGAGAAGCCTTACCGCATGGTGTACATGGAAGACCCTTTCGGAAACATTCTTGAAATCTATAGCCATAGTTACGAGCTGACGTACTCGGCAGGCGCGTATAATTAAACGCCCCTAGCCACAGCGACGGTGCTCGCCCTATAACTACGCTTGCCTATCCCTTGGCCAGCTGCAGCAAATCGCGAGCGTAAGCATTAATATCAAATGGCGTTTCGTCTTCCATGGTTGCAGCTACATGGACGGCCAACACATCAGCCATTTTTTCCAGTGCTTCATCATGGTCCAGGCCATTTTTTGTCAACGCCATCATCACCATGCCGGCCTCGCGGGGATGACCGTCAGCGATCTGATTCTCCACCGCTTCAACCATTGCCTTCTGGGCAAATTCGTCTTCCGCCTGTTCCATTTCATTCATAACAATATTCACTTGCTCTGCTTACTTTATTGTTTGCCACAGATTCAGTATTACTGGACACCGAAGCAACACCCTAGCTTAAGCTTAATGCCCCATGATAACTCGAGATCGCTGCTCGCCTGAACAAGACAGCCTATTCGTCATCAGAACGCTGCATCGGCAAGGGCCGGCTGTCGCCTACCGGGCCAACAAACGTTACCGGCGGCGAATCCGCCAGTGAGCCAACGCAGAGCATGCACTCCCCTTCAGGCGGAGTCGAACTTTCCACATAACGCACCGCATGGCGGGCCCCGCCCCGGTTGCTGGAATATTGCATTCTGCGTTCCGCAGTTTTAGCTCTGCTCATATCTGCCCCCTGTTTTATGTTAACAACAATTCACGCTCTCAAAATTTACTAACGGAACGGACACATTGGAGTAAATTTAGGCGGCGCATTTGATGTCTGCGCTGCGCCGCCCCTAATCCCTTTCACTCATATCAAAACCCAGGCAGCGAGACCAGCAGACATGACAGCCGCCTCAGTGATGAAACCATCGCCCAGAGAAAGCCTAGGTACAAGCTACCAACTTCAGCACAGAAGGCCACACTACTGAGCGCCATGCCGGTAGCACTGGCTAGGGCAAGCGATTGCGGCAAATATAAGGTACCGTTTTCCGCTATGTATGCCCGTGACTTTCTCTTTTAGCGCTGGGGTCAGGCAACCGCTGCGACCTTCTGCACATCCTTGTCATTTTCATACAGGGCATCAAGACGATCGCTCTGTGTCAGCAGGTATTCAAAAGCAGCCAGGGAAGCCTTGGAGCCTTCGCCCATACTAATAACAATCTGTTTGTACGGCACGGTGGTCACATCACCAGCCGCATAAATTCCCTCTTGCGATGTCTGGCACTTCTCGTTGATTTCAATTTCTCCAAACCGACTACGCTCAACCACCCCTTCTAGAAAGTCACTATTGGGCACCAGTCCGATCTGCACAAACACCCCATGCAAGGGCAGTCGATGTAATTGCTCAGTATCACGGTCAATGTATTCAATGGCATCTACCTTGCCGTTACTGGCCATTATCTGATTGGTTGCCACGTTCCGGTGAATGGTAATGTTGGCTTTGGCTTCAGCCTTGTCCACCAGCACCTTGTCCGCTTTCAGCTCTGGCATGAACTCGAATACATTCACTGATTTAACGATACCGGCCAAATCCAGCGCAGCTTCGATGCCAGAGTTGCCACCACCAATGACAGCGACATCCTTGCCCTTGAAGAAGGGACCATCACAGTGTGGGCAGTAAGCCACACCATTGCCGATATTTTCCTTTTCACCAGGCACACCCAGTTCGCGCCACTTGGCGCCGGTGGCCACGATAATCGTCTTGGTGTCGATAGCTTCACCGGAAGACAAAACCACGGTCTTAATATCGCCTTTCTCCACACGAGCCACTCTCAGATGCTCTTTTACTGTCACATCGTATTCGCTCATATGCGCCTGCAGCGCACCAGACAGTTCCGGGCCGGTGGTTTTCTTTACGGAGATCAGGTTTTCGATATCCATGGTGTCTTTCACCTGCCCACCAATACGATCGGCGATCAGGGTGACCTTCAAACCTTTACGGGCGCTGTAAATTGCGGCGGAAACACCCGCCGGGCCGCCCCCGATAACGGTAACGTCCTGCAATGGCAGTTTTTCTCCGACACCGGCTTCAGCGAGGCTTGGGTCGTAGGCCAACAGCTTATCGATCAACTCAGCGGCGGTAACCTTGCCATTGGCGAACAACTCGCCGTTCAAGTAAACGCTGGGCACACCCTGAATGTTCCTGTCACTGACCACATCCTGAAACAACCCCCCGTCGATCATTTCCGTACGGATATTGGGGTTCAACAAGGCGAACTGATTCAGCGCCTGAACCACATCTGGGCAGTTATGGCAGCTCAGGCTAATAAACACTTCAAAATGCATGTCGCCTTTGGCCTTAGCCACCATGCGCTGAAGACCCGCGTCCAGTTTAATTTCGGTCCCAGATGCATGTAGAAACGCTAACACCAAGGAATTGAATTCATGGCCTGCGGGAATACCGGAGAAACGGATACCGGTGTCTTCACCATCGGCTTCTAACAGAAAACTGATTGGACTACGGAGCCTGTCACCCAGATCCCGTTCTTCGAACGCGAGATTGTCACTGACACCCGCGATACTGGAAAGAAACGTTACCAGTTCCTCGCGTTTGTCATGGGATCCGCTTTGCAGCACAAAAGAGACTTTCTTCTGCATGTTGGCGGCGTAGCCCTTAAGAGCCTGCAAAATTTCATTCGTGAGCATGGGTATCCCCTCACTATAAATAGAGTGTTCATTAACTTAAGCATTCAAGGGGTAACAACCCCGGCACTGTCGCTAGGGTTGTTACAATCGGAAGCGAGATTAGATCTTGCCGACCAAGTCCAGAGACGGGGCAAGAGTGGCTTCACCTTCTTTCCATTTCGCCGGGCAAACTTCGCCAGGGTTGTTGCGAACATACTGGGCCGCTTTTACCTTGCGCAGCAGATCGTCCGCATCACGGCCGATACCTTCAGCTGTAATTTCCATTGCCTGGATTACACCATCTGGATCAATCAGGAAGGTAGCGCGGTCAGCCAGGCCTTGGCCTTCACGCATTACACCAAAGTTATTGGTGATGTTGCCGGTCTGGTCTCCCACCATGAAGTAATTAATCTTGCCGATGGTGTCGGAGGTGTCGTGCCATGCTTTGTGGGTGAAGTGGGTATCGGTGGATACAGAGAAGACTTCTACGCCCATTTTCTGCAGCTCTTCATACTTGTCGGCCACATCGCCCAACTCAGTAGGGCAAACAAAGGTGAAGTCGGCGGGATAGAAAAAGAAGATCGCCCACTTTCCCTTAACATCCGCTTCTGAAATGTCTACAAATTCGCCCTGCTTGAATGCGGTGGCGTTGAACGGTTGGATTTCGCTGTTGATCAGTGCCATGTGTCCAAGACTCCCTAAGTTATCGGTAAAACGATTGCGTTAATGTTTTCGTCGAGAACAAGAATGGGGCCTTTATGGCGATTGGTAAATTTGGATGCTTTCATTGAAGCGATAGGAAATAACTAACGAACTAGCAAACCTGTAACAAGCCTGCCTCACTCACTAGCTTGCCTAACTGGAGAGCCCCATGCCGCACAGAGAATGGCAACGGACCGTACTGGCTGCAGGGTCACTGCTGGCATTCGCTGCCACACCCCTCCGGCTTATGGGGAGCGCTACGATTACATCCGTGGGAACGATGTGTATGAACAGGATTACCAGTATGGGCTGGATTATGACGGCCTAAGCCGCATCCCCCAGACCGACCTGAAAAAAGACAGTACCGGAAGCACGAAAAACGCCGAAAACCGGCTCCAGAGGCGGGCATTGGAATTGCAAGAAGAGACGGCCCAACCTTCCATGACCCAGAAGTTGAAGCACTGGCAGGCAGATATCCAACTGAAAACACCGGGGAAAGCTTCCCCCTGACTGAAAGAGTGCCAGCGGCTCTTTATTATTGGAGTTGCACGCGGCGCCCCCATTGCTAATGGCCAGCCAATACCTTCCCGCTAAGCCCAAGCCCCTCTGGTTGCTGCTGCTCAAACAACGCACTTAATGGTTGGGGTGTATTAGTTCAGACCAAATCTGACA
>NZ_KI965907.1:0-150222 GCF_000524665.1 Alcanivorax sp. 97CO-5 | reverse complement strand
TCGAGGAATGGCTGTGGCGGTCATTATCCCGCTTTTAACCCTCACCGTCTGTAGGAGGACGGTTTTCTCGGCTGTGGACTTTACTCGGCACACTGCTGTTTAAACATTGATCTATGTCTACATTGGCTACCCTGCCTGCTGCTAGCGTAAAGCCCATATTGCTTGCCCCACACCACTAACCGGAGAGGGATCATGCGCCTCGTATGGGGCCCGGCCTATGAACTGGGCATTTTGGTCATCGACCAGCAGCATAAACGCATCGTGGATTACATCAACGACCTAGACCGTCTAGTCGGCCAGCCTGGCGCCCAACTGGGCGTGGCCCGAGTGCTCTATGATCTGGTGGACTACACCGAATCCCACTTCAGTTTTGAGGAAGCACTGATGGAGCGGGCCGGCTACGACAAGCTGGATGATCACCACTCTCAGCATCGCAAGTTCATCTTTCACATTGAGTCCCTGCTGCGGCGTCATGAAGATGGCGTCGATGTGGCAGAGTCGCTATTGCGGGTTTTGGAAAAGTGGCTGTTCCACCATATTCTTGAAGAAGATCGTGCCTATACGCAGCAGGTGCGGGATTTTATCGACGGTATTGGTCGTGAACGGCTGGGCGGCTGGGTCAACGAAAATTTGCGAAAACACTTTCGGATGATGTAATCATGGTTAGAGCGCTATTTCACAGAGGATAATAGCGCTATCAACGACCGTAATTTGGGCAGCGACACCGCTGCCCTGCTCGCTATTATTTTGCTGGGTACGGTGTTTGCCGCGCGTAAGACCCAGAGCCCATAGCACGGGGTTATTGTTTCATTACGGTTGTTTAGAGGCCCAGATCGCCAGCTTGTGCTGAATCGTGGGTTGCGACACCTGGTCCTCTGGTAATGGCTGGATGATCTTGTCATGGACCAGCAGGCGATAAATATAGAGCAACTTCTCGGAGGCAGAATCGGTTGCTTCAAATTCCACCACGCCGCGTTTCTCTGCGTAGGCGACCCCTATCTGTATGGCTTTCTTGACCAGCTCTTTCTCGTTTTTCAGTTTCTTCATGGGGCTTGCCCTCACTGCTAGCTCAATGTGCAGCTTGGCACAAAGCGGCTTGGGGCATAAGTGCGGGTGTAATGAGAGGGGCTAGGTGGTTTGATCGCTGAGCGATAACCTGTTCTGGCATACGCCGGATGCCGCCCTTGGGGGCTTCGCGATGTAAACATTCATGTTCAGAAATCTCACAGGCAGTTTTGCTTTGGTCATCACATAGAGGCGCGTTGCGCCTCACTATGGCTCCAAGGCTACTGGAGATCTCCGTATTCAACACCGTGTTTGGCGGTTTCGCGGTTCCAGGGGTGCTTCCATCATGAGGGGCCAGGAAGGTGGCGGCGGGAGTTGTGTCGTTATCAGGCGACGGAGCCAAACACCTGAATGATGTTGCCCAGCCTGGCGGTGAACTTGTCGCCGCTGTTCAGCGGACCGACGCCGGCGGGGGTGCCGGTGAAAACTAGATCGCCTGGTTCCAAGGTGAAGGTCTGGCTGATTTCCGATAACAGCTCGAAGGTGGGGAACAGCATTTGGCCGGTGTGGCCGTGTTGTTTTACGGCGTCGTTAAGTTCTAGGGTAACGCCCAGGTCCTGGCGCACCGAGATACCGCGGGCATCGATAAAGCCGGATACCGGGGCGGCGCCGTCGAAGGCTTTGGCCCGTTCCCAGGGGTGGCCTTTTTCTTTAAGCTGATTTTGTACTTCGCGCAGGGTCAGGTCCAGGCCGATGCCGTAGGCGGCGACACTGAAGCGCACGTGATCCAGGCGGGTTTCCTTGCGGATGCGTTTGCCGATCAGCACGACCATTTCTACTTCGTGGTGTACTGGCCCCTGCCCTTCGGGCAACACCAGCGGCTCGTGCAGGCTGGTCAACGCGGTGGCGGGTTTCATAAATAAAAGCGGCGATTCCGGCACGTCATTGCCCAGCTCTTTGGCGTGGTCGGCGTAGTTGCGGCCCACGCAGACCACCTTGCCCACCGGCATGTTCATGGCGGAGCCGTCGATCCAGCGATGTTGGTAACCGTCCGGGTCTACTTGGACTTCGTTGATCTCATCAAACATCGAACAGTTTTCCCGGGTTCATCACATTGTTGGGGTCGAATACCTGTTTCACCGCTTTCATGCAGGCGATTTCTTCCGGGCTGCGGGAGTATTCGAGGTAGGGTTTCTTGGTCATGCCCACGCCGTGTTCGGCGGAAATCGAGCCGTTGTATTTTTGCACGATCTCGAACACCCACTTGGAGACGTTATTGCACTTGGCGAAGAAGTCTTCCTTGGGCAGGTCTGCTGGTTTGAGGATGTTCAGGTGCATGTTGCCGTCGCCAATGTGCCCGAACCAGACGATTTCGAAATCCGGGTAGGCGTCTTGCACCACGGTGTCGATGTCTTCGACAAAGTCCGGCACTTTAGAGACGGTGACGGAGATGTCGTTCTTGTAGGGGGTGTGAGGAGCGATGGATTCGGAGATGCGTTCGCGCAGCTGCCACAGCTGATCCAGCTGCTGTAGCGACTGGCTCATGACGCCGTCCAGTACCCAGCCTTCTTCCACGCAGCGTTCAAAAATGGCCATGGCCTGGTCGCCGATTTGCTCAGACAACTGCTCGAATTCCAGCAGGCAGTAGAACGGGCATTCGGTATCGAAAGGCTTGGCGACACCGTGTTCCAGCACGTGGGCCATGGCCTTGTCGGAGAAGAACTCAAAGGCGGTGAGGTCGATGTCCTGCTGGAAGGCATGGAGGATTTTCATTACTTCCCGGAAGCCTGGTGCGCCCAGTACCAGGGCTGTCAGGTCTTTGGGCTCGCGGGCCAGTTTTACTGTGGCTTCCACCACAAAGCCCAGGGTGCCTTCTGAGCCGATAAACAGGTGGCGAAAGTCATAGCCGGTGGCGTTCTTGATCAGGCCCTTGTTCAGGTCCAGTAGTTCACCTTTGCCGGTGACCACTTTCAGGCCGGTGATCCAATCGCGGGTCATGCCGTAGCGAATTACTTTGATGCCACCGGCGTTGGTGCCGATGTTGCCGCCGATTTGGCTGGAGCCGGCGGAGGCAAAATCGACCGGATAGAACAGACCTTTCTGTTCGGCGAATTCCTGCAGCTGCTGGGTAATGACGCCGGGCTGTACGGTGACGGCGCGGTCGAATTCGTTGAAATCGAGGATCGTATTCATACGATCAAAGGCCACGACTAGCTCATTGTTGGCGGCGACTGCGCCAGCGGACAGGCCGGTGCGACCCCCGGATGGCACGAGGTGCAAACCATGCTCGTTGGCGATTTCGACGATCTGTTGCACTTCCTCGGTGGTTTCCGGCAGTGCCACGGCACAGGGTGCCGGTGCCCATACCTTGGTCCAGTCGACCCCGTAACGTTCGGCGCTTTCCTGGTCGGTGAGGCAGCGATTGCCAAGCAAATCAGTTAGTTGCTCTAAGGCAGCATGGGCAAGGGCAGTCATCAACAGGTCTCCTGAACGGGTTTAACCGGGGGGTTGAAACGGGTTCACGCTGACTTGAGCAGAAGTACAGCATGGGTTGCTCTCAATTTGAGCGCGCTATGTTAACATACGCGCCCATTTCACAGGCTACCGAGACAGAATCATGGCCGATACTTCTCTTGAGAAGGATAAGATCCGCGTTCTCCTGCTCGAGGGCATCCACGAAAACGCCGTGGAGAACCTGAAAGCGAATGGTTACTCCAATGTGGAGCTGCTGCCCACCGCGCTCACCGGGGATGACCTGACTGCCAAAATCAAGGATGCTCATTTTGTTGGCATCCGCTCCCGCACCCAGCTCACCGAAGAGGTGTTTGAGGCAGCGGAAAAACTGATTGGCGTTGGCTGTTTCTGTATTGGCACTAACCAGGTAGACCTGAAGGCCGCCCTGAAGCGTGGTATCCCGGTTTTCAACGCGCCTTACTCCAACACCCGCTCGGTGGCGGAATTGGTGATTGCTCACACCATCAATATGATGCGCGGCATTCCGGAAAAGAATGCGGTTGCCCACCGTGGTGGCTGGCTGAAGTCTGCCAAGGACAGTTACGAGATCCGTGGCAAGACCTTGGGTATCGTGGGTTACGGCAACATCGGTGCGCAAGTGAGCGTGTTGGCTGAATCCATGGGCATGAGAGTAAAGTTCTACGACGTGGTACCTAAGCTGCCGCTGGGTAACGCTGAGCAGGTGGGTACTCTCACTGATCTGCTGGCCCAGTCTGATGTGGTGAGCCTGCACGTGCCGGACACTGCTGATACCCGCTGGATGATTCAGGAAGAGCAGATCCGTGCGATCAAGCCCAAGGGTTACCTGATCAATTATGCGCGCGGCAAGGTTGTCGACATTGAAGCGTTGGCGGCGGCCCTGAACGACGGCCACCTGTTGGGCGCGGCCATCGATGTGTTCCCGGAAGAGCCGAAAGGTAACGATGACGAGTTCATCAGCCCGCTGCGCGAATTCGATAATGTGATTCTGACTCCGCACATTGGTGGCTCCACCAAGGAAGCCCAGGTCAACATCGGTACGGAAGTGTCCGAAAAGCTGATCCGTTATTCCGACAACGGCGCTACCTTAGGTGCGGTGAATTTCCCGGAAGTGGCTCTGCCCCCGCATCCAGATATGCACCGCCTGCTTCACACCCACAAGAACGTGCCCGGCGTGCTGACTCAGATCAACACGGTTTTCTCCGAAAATGGCATCAACATTTGTGGCCAGTACCTGCAAACCAACGAAGAGATTGGTTACGTGGTTATTGATGTGGATAAGGGCTACAGCCAATTGGCGCTGGAAAAGCTACGCACTATCGACGGCACCATTCGTACCCGGGTGCTGTTCTAGGGCATAGAGCTTGCGGTATACATGCGTCGGCATATTGTGCCGGCGATATGTGAACTGCTCGACAAAAAGCCGGAGTCAGGCTAACTTGCCTGCTTCGGCTTTTTTCTTGGGGCGTACACTAAGACCATGAATTTATTAAGGAAGGGATGCCTGTGGGTGGCGTTGTTGGCAACGCTGAGTGGGTGTGCCACGAACTCCCTGTTCGTCTCTTACCCCAGCCAGGCACAAAAATGGAAAGCCACATTGGGGAATGAGGCTGCCAGTTTGGGGACCATGCAGAAATTGGAGAAAGCCACCGCCGGGGGCGATGGCGTGTTGTATCTTCAAGAGTTAGGCCGGGTCGCGCAGCTCAATGGCCAGGGTGAGGTCAGCCGTAATGCCTTTGCCGATGCGGTGTCCAAATACGATGCTGAAGACGCCAGCGCGAAAATCCAAGTGTCCTCTCTAGCCGCCAGCGGTACCTCTTTGCTCACCAACGATAATGCCCGCCCTTATGTGGCACCGGACTACGAGCGCATCTTTACCCGTGCCTATCAGGCCATGAATTATTGGGCTGAAAACGATGTCACCGGCACCGCTGTAGAATTGCGGGCGGCGGCACTCGAGCAGCGGGTGTCGGCCAGCAAACGGGAAAAGGAAATCGCTAAGGCTGAGGAAAAGGCGCAAGAGAACGACGTGGACGTGTCCCAGTTCGATGGTTACTTCGAGGGTATTGATGCGGTAGCCGGTGACGTTAAAGCCAGCTTCCAGAATGCCTGGACCTTCTATCTGTCTGCCTTGTTCTGGGAGGCGCATGGTGAATATAACGATGCCTTGGTCGATTACAAGAAAGCGCTGGAGATCCATTCCGGCATCGATATGATTAAGGAAGACGTGGAACGGGTGTCTAACCCAGAGGCTCGGAGTGGCAGTGATGAGGGCATGGTGGCGGTGCTCTATGAACAGGGCTTTGTGCAACCCCGGGAAGAGTTCTCCCTGCCGATTCCCACTGTCCACGGGGTGTTTTCCGTGGCATTCCCGACCTATGCGATTAGCAGCAAGCCACGCCCGGACAGCCTGCGAGTGCTCGACAGCGCTAGCCAGCCGTTGGGCGAAACCGTGGTGTTGGCGGATGTGGGCGGCTTGGCCGCGAAAGATTTGAAAGAGCGCATGCCCGGCATGTTGGTACGCCAGACGCTGCGGGCCACGGCTAAATACAACATGCAAAAACAGGCCAACGACAACTTCGGCCTATTAGGCTCATTGAGCACTCAGATTTATAATTTGGTTAGTGAGCAGGCCGACCGTCGCAGCTGGCTGAGCTTGCCAGCCTATGCTCAGGCTACCCGACTTCACTTGCCTCAAGGTGAGCACGTATTAGTGCTAAGTACCCCGGCAGGTAACAGAACGCTGACGGTTCCGGTCGTGCGCCGGGGCCTCACCGTGATTCATGCAGTGGCCGTACCTGGCCAGTTGATTACTCGCATATTACCCGTTCAGGAGGGTCCCCTATGACATTTTTACGCCCGATGTTGGCAATACTGGTAGCGTTGGTGCTGGCGGCATGTTCCGCCAGCAATAAAGGCCAGATGGAAGTAACCGAAGACGGCGAAGTCGTCACTAAGGTGCATTCCAGCAATAGCTTGCTCTCCAGCCGCATTTCCGTTGTAGACCTGCGTCAAAAGCGCGTTGGCGATTTGCTTCAGGTTCAGGCTGTGTTGGAGAACGACTGGAAATTCCAGCTCGACTTCCAATACAAGTTCAAATGGTTTGATGCCGACGGTTTCGAGCTTGAGCCAGAAGCCCAGCCCTGGCGGCAGGTGGTGATGGCCGGTCGTAGCCAGAACAGTGTGCAGGGGGTGTCCCCCAACCCGTCCGCCGTGCGCTTCGAAATCTGGGTGCAGGAATAACGGTCAGCCCAGCTGACGCAACAAGGAACAAGGAGAAATAAGAATGGTACGTTTATTTTCAATGATGATGCTCGGCGCTGCATTGGTGCTGTCTGGTTGTTCCACTGTGGATTATGGTGATGCCCAAGGCCGTGAAACCGTGAATACCGACTTCGGTTCCACTGACCTGCAGATGATTGCCAGCAAGATGGTGGATGACATGCTGGTGTTCCCGCCCATTGTGCAGATGACCCAGAGCCGTCGCCCGGTGGTCTTTGTCGATCGCATCAAGAACAAGACCACCGAGCATGTGGACACGGAATCCATCACAGATACCATCCAGTCCAAGCTGATCAATTCCGGTAAATTTCGTTTTGCCGACATGACGGTGGTTAATCGTGTACGCGAACAGTTGGATTACCAGAGTGATTCCGGCCTGGTGGATCAGAGCACTGCCGCGGCCATGGGTCGTCAAATCGGCGCTGAGTTCATGATGTACGGTAACTTTTCTTCCATTGTGAAGCGTGATGGCAGCACCAAAGATGTGTATTACAAATTCACCCTGAAGTTGCTCAACATCCAGACCGGTATCATTGAGTGGGCGAACGAGAAAGAAATCCGCAAGACCAAATCCAAAAGCCTGTTCGGCCTGTAAAGCGACGGTATTTGCGGTGGCAAATGATTACGGCAACCCTCGCCGGGTTCTACCGAGGCGGTTGGAGGCAGGGAGGCCTGCCTCCGTTATTGGGGTGCGCGGGAACGGCGTTATTGATACGCTTTGTTCCCGGTTCATGCCGGCCTTATTCGTGATATAAGTGGTGGAGCGGTTGCCGCTACTGGCAAGGAGATCTTTCATGATCAAACGTCTTTTCTCTCCCTTTTTTCTTATCCTGCTGCTTTGTTCGTCTTTCAGCTATGCGATGACCGAAACCGTTTCCGTGTCAGCGCGGGGGTATGGCGATAACCCGGAGCAAGCCATGACCAATGCCCTGGTCGCGGCTGTGCGTCAGGGAGGTGGTGTGACCTTGGCGGTGGATCCTAATTTCCGCACAAATGTGTATGAATGGGTGATCAACCAAAAGGGAGATGTGTCTACTTGGCAGGGCAAAGAGACGTCGGTGCCGGAGCCGCAGTTGCCAACGCTGGGTAACATAAAAACCTACCAGGTCCAGACAGTGAAGCAGGTAAATGACGGTATCTGGCAGGCGCAGATCCAAGCGGAGATCCTGCGGCCCAAGACTATCGGCCCGGACCGCTCTCACTTGCCAGGCATTGCCATTGCTACTTTTGATAGCGCCAAAAGCAGCTATGATCTCGGTGATATCAAGGTGCCCGCGAGCCAAGTGCAGCATCAACTTCAAGATAACCTAACAATGGCATTTTCCCAGTCCGGTCGCTACCGGGTGCTGGACCGTACCTACCTTGCGGATGTCGATGAAGAGTTGGGCGTGGTGGCCCAAGGCAGCATCGCCCCGGAAGAAATGGCACGGCTGGGTCAGCGTAAGGGCGCGGATCTGCTGTTGGTGGGTACCATTGAAGACTTCCAGATTGGCGACAGCGCGCAAGCGTTCTACGGCGCTAAGATGGGAGGTTACGCCCCCTATGTGCGGGTCCGCTATCGTCTTATCGACACCACTACCACGGAAATTCTGTGGAGCGATCTTTACGAGTGGGACAAATCAGAAGCGGTTATCCGTGAGATTGCCCGCCAACTCAACATCGACGACCGTAATCACCCGGAGCGTTTAGCCGATCAGATTTACCCGGAAATTGCCCGCGCCATTGCCGGTGATGCCACTGACGTGCTTTATCCGGTGCAGGTGATTAAGGTTGATGGTGAGGCGGTATTTCTGAGCCAGGGCCAAGGGCGTTTGGAGAAAGGCGGCATCATGAAAGTGTATCGTCCTGCCGGGGAAATGAAAGACCCGGATACCGGTATGACCATCAAGCTGGAAGGCGAAGCCTTGGCCACCCTTAAGGTGAGCGATGTACGCACCGACTACGGCATTGCTCGAGTGGAAGGTGAAGCGAGCCCTTTGCAAGTAGGTGACCGGGTACGCTCGGACAAGCAGGCCCAACGTTCGTTGGCGTCACCCGCTGGCCAGGCTGCGACGCCGGGATCCTCGGACGCTCCCCTCAAGTGGTAAACACACCCCCCCGCAAACGCGGGGGTTTTTGTTTGGGCAAACATACCTCTATTCTTTCGTGGGCGATGCTCCCTAGCTGCGAACCGCAGCGTGGGAGTGAGTGAAACCCTAGGCAGCAACGTAAAAGCGTTTGTCCGGTCCTTGGAGTGACACGCTTGCTGCAATGCTCAAGGCGTGGTGGTAGCCGCCATCGCTGCTTCTTGTTTACGACGCTTGCTCGTTACCCTCGCCTTTCTTTTTTTCCACCAGATTACCAGCCCGGTGATGGAGAGCATGGCGACCGCAATGCCCATGATTGAGACGATAATGCGCCCAGGTAGGCCGACGATGCGACCAGAATGCAGGGGGAACTGTAGTTGGCTGAAGACATCCGCGACGGTGCCTTCCCAGGGCTCTTCCTCACCAATTAAAGCGGCACTGCGGCCATCGTAATAGAGGCTCTTCACCTTCATTCCGCCGCTATCGTGGTCTTCCCCTGGGTAGTAGAAACGCACCCCGAAGACCGCAAAATTGTCGCTGTAGAAGGTGTCACCAATGGGCTCGTCCCAGCCGCGATTGTCCGCGTGCGTTCGAGCCTTTTGGAACAATGCAGGCCAGCTAACCTGGGGTTCTACGGGGTCATGCAATGCGGTGGGCGTGCGTGTTTCAAACGGCCCGGGGGTAGTTTCGGACACTATAGACATGACCGGGTAAAAGATTTCTCGGTATAAGTTTAGGGAAAATGAGGTAAAGGCTAGCATCAACAATAAAGCGAAGGTCCACAGGCCGACGGCCCGGTGCAGGTCGAAATTCAGTTTGTAGGCGCCCGCGCCGCGGCGAATCATCCAGGCGGGTTTCCAGCGTTGCAGCCAGCTCTTGCCCGCCGGTTTCTGGGTGCGGCGTTTGCGCGGCAGAGTCAGCGCCATGGCGATAAACGTGTCGAATAACCATACCATGGCGGCGGCACCCATCAACCAGATGCCCCAGCGGTTGATGCCGTTCCATTCCGGCAGGTGCAGGGTGAAATGCAGCTTGTACAGAAACGACATCAGGTGTTCCGGGTGCAGGGAGATTTTCCCCCATTCGCGTTTGCCGACGATTTCGCCGGTAACCGGATCTACGAAGGCATGGTCGTAACCCAGTTCGTAGCGCCGCCCGGTGTCCGGGTTTACTTTGGCATCCACCCAGATTTCGGCGTTATGGCCCGGCTCTGCTTCTAGGGCAAAGAAGCTGGCCCGGACTCGCGGGTCCGCGTTTTCCACATGACGGACCAGTTCCAGCATGGGCAGTGGCTCGCCTTGGCTCTGGCTTGTAAAAAGATGCGGGTTAAGCCATTCATCCAATTCGTGATCCCAAGAAATCACGGCTCCGGTCAAGCCGGCAATAATCAGAAAAGCGGCAATGAAGAGACCGAACCAGCGGTGAAGTAGAACCAGTAATGCGCGCATGCAGAATCCAACCGGGCTGACAATGCCGCGCAGCCTAGCATAAAGCGGAATCATTCTCATTGTGTCAGGGCGCGGGGTATTAGGTGTTCGGTTGAGGGGTTTTCCACAATGGGTAAGGAATGCCGGCAAGCCGATTGATTACGAAAGCCTGAGCAACCAGTAATGCCACGGCGCTAAGCAACACAGGCAGTTGTTGCAGCTCATGCATTAGCCCCAGCGACACGATCAGTGCGGTGGCGCCGGCCGGGGGGTGAGCCACCCGAAACAGGATCATCAATGCACTGGCCATGCCCAATGACAGCCCTGCCGCCACCACACGGGGCCATTCTACCCCGGTAATGAAGGCGGCTGGCGCATCATGCAGCCCGCATACCCATAACGATGCCCAGCCACACAGTGCGCCGATCAGATGGCCGCACAGCACATTGCGGGGGGACGCGGCTTCCGCCAAGGGAAGATGAAATAACAGAAAGGCGCTGGCGCCCAGGGAGGGAAAGATAAACGCTTGCTGAGTAACCAGCGCCACACTGGCGATCAGTGCAATGCTCAGGCCACCATTGACGAGATTAAACAGTGCCAACACCACACGGGGATTAAAGCGTTCGCTCATGGCTTCCAGATGCAGCTGCCGTAACACGCCACCCACTAGTTGCTGGCGGAGCTGATCGCTTTGCTTGCTCATGGTGCGCACTAATCCAGGGCAGAAAAAGAGCGCAATACTAAGGGTTTGCTGCTCCCTGGGCAATTATGGTGCAAAACGTGCGCTAAATGCCTTTAACAACGTGAACAAACGAAATCCGCTAGCATTAGCTAAGACAAAAAGGAGAGCGGTGTGGACGGATTTTTCTCGCAGGCGCTGGTGTTGCTGGGGGCGACACTGGTGTTGTTGCCGTTGTTCCAACGGCTGGGGCTGGGCAGCATTCTGGGCTATTTGGCGGCGGGCATTGCTGTAGGGCCGTTGGGGTTTGGGCTGGTTAGTGGCGGTAACGATGTACTGCATTTTGCCGAGTTGGGGGTGGTGTTGATGCTGTTCTTGGTGGGGTTGGAGCTGGCCCCGCAGCAACTCTGGGCGCAGCGCCAGCGGCTGGTAGGGCTGGGGGCCAGCCAAATGGTGTTCAGTGCCTTGCTATTGACCGGCGGTTTTTATTTGTTGGGCTTCGATAGCCATCAAAGCGTGGCGATCGGGGCCACCCTCGCGCTGTCCTCCACGGCGTTTGTAGTGCAAATGCTGGTGGAAACCAACCAGCTGGGTACCTCTCAGGGGCGATCAGCCTTTTCCATTCTGTTATTTCAGGATTTGGCTGTGATCCCGATTCTGCTATTGCTGCCGTTACTGGCCGGGGCCCAGGCGGGTGAAGATAGCCCCCAGTTATTGGCAGGCCTCGTTGCGCTGGCGGCGATGGTATTAGCGGGCAAGTATGCGTTGAACCCGTGGCTCGGCTGGCAGGCCAAGCTGCGTAACCGGGAGCTGATGACCGCCAGTGCACTGATGTTGGTGTTGGGTTCTGCGGCGTTGATGGAACACCTGGGGCTGTCTATGGGGCTGGGGGCTTTTGTGGCGGGTGTGCTGCTGGCCAATTCGCCGTATCGGGAGCAGCTGGAAACCGATATCCAGCCATTCAAGGGTCTGTTGCTCGGGCTGTTTTTCCTGGCCATCGGCATGACCATGGATTTGCGTCTGCTGTTGGATCATTCGGGCAACATCGCGTTGTTCTTGGTTATGTTATTGGGTCTAAAGGGGCTGGTACTGGTCGCCATTAGCCGACTGCGTGGAGCGCAATGGCGCAGTACCGTCATGTTCGGCATTCTGCTTAGCCAGGGCGGTGAGTTTGCCTTTGTGCTGCTGACTCAGGCTCAGACGTTGAATTTACTCGATAGCACTCTGGCCGGGCAGCTGAATCTGGTGGTGGCGTTGTCTATGGCCTGTACCCCGTTGTTGCTGAAACTAGTAACGCTTTTGTGGCCTAAGGCGGATGGCAAGGCACCGCGCAAGGATCTGGAAGAAGAAGACATGCCCAGCAATCACCACCCCCAGGTGGTGATTGCTGGGCTAGGTCGCTTCGGGCAGATCACTGCCCGGATTCTGGTGGGGCGCCAGATCCCCTTCACTGCGCTGGATTCGGACCCGGACGAAATCGATTTGCTGCGTCGTTACGGTAATGAGGTGTACTTCGGTGATGTGACCCGGCTAGATCTGCTGCACAACGCCGGGCTGGGACAGGCCAAGGTGCTGGTGCTGGCCGTGGATGATGTGGACGCTTCTTTGAAAGCCGCAGAGCTGGTGCGCGACCATTTCCCCAATGTGACCATCGTGGCTCGTGCCCGTGACCGCTATCACGCTTACAAGCTGCATGCCCTTGGAGTGGAGCAAGTGATTCGAGAAAGCTTTGAATCCGCCCTGCTGAGTGCGCGCCTGACGTTAATACAGTTAGGGGTGCCTGAGTCCACGGCCATTGATTTGGTGCGCAGTTTTCGGGAGTTGGATGAGCGCCTGTTACTGGAACAGATTGAACATCGCGCGGACATGGAGATGTTAGTGGAAACCAACGCGAGAGGGAGGGCTGAACTGCAATCGTTATTGTCTGAGGGCAAAGCAGGCCAAAAAACAGGAAGCAATTGAGAATGGTTCGCGCCTGCATTATCATCTCCGGCTGAGTCCGGTCGCTCGCGCTAGCGCAAGGTATGTTAGTAGCGGTTAGTGATGGTCCGGGATGCAGAGACAATTACAGGCACGATCATGATCATCACTTCTGCACGTTTTTGGGGCCGCCCGTTGGCGGCCTCACTGTTGCTATTTCCACTGGTTTCGACGGCAACAGAGGTGGAAACCGATAACGATGACGTACATGAAATTCCGTCAGTAACGGTGAATGAAGAAACAAACCAAGGCACGCTTGCCGATACTTCGGAAAGCTACCAGCCGAAAACCCCGCTGAGCGCACCCACCGGGTTGTCGCTGACCCGTCGGGAAACGCCGCAGTCGGTTTCAGTAGTGTCGCGGACCTTGATGGATGATTTCCAGATCGTGTCGGTGAGCGAAGCATTGGCGGCTACACCTGGGGTGGTGGTTGACCAAGTGGAAACCGATCGGGTGTATTACAACGCTCGCGGCTTTGAAATTACCAACTACCAGTACGACGGACTGGGCATGCCGTTGCCCTACGAAATCGTTAATGGAGATACGGATACGAGCCTGTTTGAACGGGTGGAAATTGTGCGCGGGTCCAATGGTTTGATGAACGGTTTGGGCAATCCTTCCGCCACCGTCAATTATGTTCGCAAGCGCCCTACACTAGATGCCCATAGCACACTTTCCGCGAGCTATGGCTCCTGGGATAACCGCCGTGTTGAAGTGGATACCTCCGGTAGCCTGACTGAGGATGGGCGGGTCCGTGGTCGTATGGTGTCAGCGTATCAGAATCGTGATTCTTATCTGGACCGTTATGAAAATGAGCGTGGTGTTTTCTACGGGGTGGTTGAGGCTGACGTGACTGATTCAACGCTGTTCACGTTGGGTTATAGCTACCAGAACAGCAATGCAGACAGCCCCATGTGGGGGTCACTGCCGCTGTTCTATTCCGACGGCACCGCGACCGACTACGACGTGGAAACCAGCACCGCCGCCGACTGGGCATACTGGGACAGTAATACCGAGTCTGTGTTCGCCGAACTGCGGCAGCGTTTCGATAACGGTTGGGAAGCCAATGCGGTGTTCAACTACCGCAAAATGGAAGGTGAATCCGAATTGTTCTACGTCTATGGCACGCCGAACAAGGACGAAACCGGCCTGTTCGCCTACCCCAGCCAGTATGACGACAAGGTCACCGAGCGTGTGTTTGATCTGTACGCCCGCGGCCCGTTCGAAGTGGGCGGCCGTGTTCACGAAATGGTGATTGGAGCTAACTATGCGAAAGGCCGTATTGAGGAAACCTCAAACTATGGGCAGGGCATCGGAACCGCGCTGACTCCGGACTGGGCTTTTGGTGGTAGTTACCCCAAGCCGACCTTCGATGCCTCCACCAGCGGTAGCAAGTGGGATGACCGCTACCGCAGCGCCTACCTGGCCACTCGCCTTAGCCTGGCCGACCCGCTGACCCTGATTGGCGGCGCTAGCTATGTGGACGTGACCAGCGAGGGTGAAGGTTACGGCGCCAGTAAAGATGCCAGTGCCAGCGAAACCGTGCCTTATGTTGGTCTGATCTACGACCTGACGGATGTGCATTCTGTGTACGGTAGCTACACTAAAATTTTCAATCCACAGACCGAAGAAGACATCACCGGTCAGCGCCTGGAGCCAGTAACTGGTGAAACTCAAGAGCTGGGCCTGAAATCCGAATGGAAGGATGGTCGGATTTATACTGCCTTGATTGCCTTCCGAACAGATCAGGAAAACCTGGCAGAAGCCGCTGGGATGATCGGCCCTGATACTTATTACGGCGGTGTGGATGTGGAAAGCTTTGGCTATGAAGGGGAAATTAGCGGTGAAATTCTGCCCGGCTGGCAATTAGCCGGTGGTTACACCTGGCTGGAAATTGAAGACGAGGATGGCGATGAAATCCGTACTTACACGCCGCGGGAAATGCTCAGGCTATCGACTACCTACCGGCCGGCTACTATACAGAAACTGAAAACCGGTGTTCAGGTGAGTTGGCAGGATAGTATTTACCGCGGTGGTACTGGTGGTATACCCAAAACCACTCAGGACAGCTATGCGCTGGTAAACCTGATGGCCAGTTATGACTGGACCAAAAACCTGACGACAACCCTGAATGTGAATAATGTGACGGACGAAAAATACTACAATTCGCTCTACGTGGGGCAAGCCTATTATGGCGCACCGCGTGGAGCTAATGTTCGGTTTGATTATACGTTTTAACCGACAAGCTTAGAGAAAAATACTGCCAAAGGGGTGCAGCAGGAACAGATTGGTTTTCTTGTGGCCGTATTGGCAACCGTTTGACGTCGGCGTCTGCACAAGCAAGGGCGTCGGCGTTTTTTTATGGAATGTATGGCGTGTGGGGAAGCGGCGTAACCCGACATATTTATGACGGGTTAACGTTAATGTCAGGTTACGCTGTTCAGGCGATCAATCTTATTAGGTAAATCGCTTTGTTTGGGGCAATTACAGTTTTAATTTGTTCAGGCCGCGGCCGATAGCCTGTGCCAGGCCGACTTTGATGATGGGGCCGATCAGCGGAAATTTGCTTTCAAATTCGATGGTGTAGTCCATTTGGCTGCCACCATTGGCTGTCTCGGAAAAGCGCATAACACCCCTATGGTGTTTCAGCGGGCTACCCTTGGTGATGCTGTACTCGATACACTCATTAGGAACCACCTTGGTGACTGTTTCTTCGAACGGTGGCGCGATCAGAATCTGCAGTTTGCGGGTAGAGCCCACCCCGTTGGGGCTGTCCTGGCCGTCTTTAATACGTTTGATCTTGGCCGGGGCAAAAATCAGTTCCAGATTTTCGTGCACGCTGAGAAAGTTGAACAGCTTGTCCACGGAAAACGGAAAGGTCTTGTGAATTTCGATACGTTGCATGGTGGTTGCTCCTATTACGTCCGGCAAGCGGACGGAGATGATTCACACTGCCAGGCGCGGCAGTAAACAGGGTGTTGATTCTGACGCTTGCCAAGTTGCTCACAAGGTTAAATGGGGCCATAGCACGGCTGACGACAGCCTTAGGATGAGAGGAGATAAGCCTCCCCCATTGTGTCTATCCGCCGTTAAAACTCATCGGCTAGCCAGGCGTTACCGCTGCACAGCGCTTCTGCTGCTGTGCGCAATGGGCCAATGGCGTTGCCGGCTAGTGAAAAGGCAGGCGCGATGTCCGGAAAGTAGCCTAACTCATGCATTAGACGGTTGACTATCCCCCGTGTGGGGCGCTCAGAAAATATTGCGGTCAGATGGTATGGTTAGCCCGGTTGCTGGCCAGCCATGGGGCTTGCATCAACGGGAGAGCAGGATTGAGCAGAGATCGCATAAAGGCGACCTTGTCAGACTGTAACTCGCTAGGCGGTAAGTTAGCGGTAAAGAGTACCAGCGGATCACTTGCTGCAGTATAAGGGCCACGGGGCCACGGGGCCACGGGGCCGTGGGTAAGGGCTTAGGGTGTGGTCATTTTCGACGGTCGAATTTATGGTCGATAGTCGGATTTGAGTAACGCGTAGAGCGCCTGATCTACGAACCGGTCGTAAAGCCATTCGGCTTGCCTGAGCGTTCCTTCGTACACAAAACCCAATCGTTCCGGCAGGGCTCGACTTCGCCTGTTGTTCAGCGCACAGCGGATCTCGATCCGGTTGAGTGTATATTCTGTGAAACCAATATTGAGGAGTTGCCTGACCGCACTTGTCGCGATGCCCTGACCCGTGTGGGTCTGCGCGAGCCAGTACCCGATGGATCCTGTGTGATGAGGTTGGTTGATATTATTGAACCCGGTGACGCCACATACAGTCCCCAAATGAACAATGGCAAAGGAGTGGGCGTCACCAGTGGCGGCCATTTTTTCAGCGGTTTCAATGAAGTGTCTTGTGTCGTCGACCGTTAACACCTGATCCAGCCAAGGCAACCATTCGCGCAGGAAGTTTCGATTACTGTTGGTGAGTGTAAACAGATCGTTAGCAAAGCCCTGATTCAGGGGGTGTAGGGTGACATTAGCGTCCACGCGAACCTCCATTTGAGGGCAGAAAAGCCTGCTGGCCTAGGATTAAGTTAACGCTTTGCCTCTACTCTGTTGATTGCTCCTTGGATGAATGTGGGGCTCGAATTTCGGCGCTACCGATCCCTCGTGGGTCGCTGGCAGCGGTGACCTCGCCACTATCTTGGCGCCACAGTATAGCCTGCATGTTGCCGTAGTTACGGCCAGTGGAAACCACCTTATGCCCCCTACGTACCAAGTCTTTTGCGGCTTGGCTGTCGATGAATGCCGGCTCCGCCTGCACTTCGTCGGGCAGGTATTGATGGTGGTAGCGCACTGCGTTGACCCAGTCTTCCACTGGTTTGTTGTTGCTGGCTTCCAGCACGGCCAGCATTACCATGGAAATGATGCGGCTGCCGCCGGGGGTGCCGAGAATGGCGATGCGGTCGTCGAACTCCACGAAGGTGGGGGTCATGGATGACAGGGGGCGCTTGCCGGGGGCAATGGCGTTGGCCTGGCTGCCGACCAGGCCATAGGCATTGGGGCTTCCGGGTTTGGCGGAGAAGTCGTCCATTTCGTTATTGAGAAGAACGCCGGTGCCGGGGGCCACAAAGCCGCTACCGAATGGCAGGTTAATGCTTAGCGTAGCGGCCACTCGATTGCCGTCTTTATCCAGTACCGAAAAATGGGTGGTATGAAAGCCTTCTTCTACGCCGACGGGCTCGCCCAGGCTGCTGCTGGCAGTGGCCTTGTCGAGAGTAATACTGCTGGCGCGTTGCTCGGCGTAGCCTATGCTCAACAGCTTATCCACAGGTATATCCACAAAGTCCGGGTCGCCAAGATACCGTGCCCTGTCCTGATAGGCGCGGCGCATGGCCTCGATGGCCAGGTGCGGGGTTATTTCTGCGGTGTTGCCGTCGTTGAGTTGGCTGAGAATATTGAGCGCTTCGCCCATAACGATGCCGCCAGACGACGGTGGTGGGGCTGAGATTACCCGGCCCCCGCGGAACTGGCTGACGGTGGGGGTGCGCTCTACAACCTTATAGTTAGCAAGATCGTCCAGTGTCCAGATACCGCCAGCTTGTTGCACTCCGTCTACCAGCTGTTTGGCCACTTCGCCCTGATAAAAGCCCGCGTTTCCCTTTTCAGCGAGGGCTCTGAGTACCCGGGCAAGATCCGCTTGTTTAATCAGGTGGTTGTTGGGGGGCACCTTGCCGTTGTGCAGGAAGATAGCGGCGGCTTCCGGAAAGCGATTAAGCACGTCTTTCCGGTAACCTGCTAATTTGCGGTAATGCTCCTCTACATGGAAGCCATGTTCGGCCAAAGCAATAGCGGGGGCTAGAGTGGAAGTGAGCGGCAACTTACCGTAATTGTCCGCGAGATGGACGAAAGCGGCGGCTTGGCCGGGAATGCCGGCAGCGCTGGGGCCGTTTACTGCCCAGTCGCGAATCACCTTACCCTCTTTGTTTTGGTACATGGTAGCGGTGGCCGCGCCGGGAGCCGTTTCGCGGGCATCTACAAAGGTTTGCAAGCCATCCTGTTCCCGGTGTAGCAGCCAGAAGCCACCGCCGCCCATGCCGGCAGAATAGGGTTCGACCACGGCCAAAGTGGCGGCCACCGCGACTGCCGCATCAAAGGCATTGCCGCCCTGCTCCAGAATATTCAGCCCAGCCTGAGTTGCCAGTGGATGGGCACTGGCAACCGCACTCTTGCCTGGCCCGGCGGCCTGGGCGGTAACAGTAATTAGCAGCAGGAGCGAAAGCAGATGGCGCATGGGGATTCCTCCGTGTATTCAGCTATACCCTGGTAGACGTGCTTTAACCGGCGCTCCCACAGGAAGCTTCCTGCATTGTTATTGGCGTTGAAACAAGCAACGACACGGTTATGGTGGATGATTTGACTTTAGGCCCTGCTCTCGCCTTAACACTCGGGTGCAGCTACGCTCTTTCCAGATCATCGTGTAGAGAATCGCGTTTTGGCTTGCCGCTAGAAGCGGGTCGCGATGTTCTAATTCTGTCGCGCCTTGCGTTTCTCTTCCAGCGCCTCGGCCACCAGTGGTGGCACAAAGTTGTTCACGTCGCCGTCCAACAATGCGATCTCACGAATCAGTGAGCTGGAAATAAAAGACAGGTGCTCTGCCGGCGTGAGGAAAACCGTTTCCAACTCCGGAGCGAGCTTGCGGTTCATATTGGCCAGCTGGAACTCGTATTCGAAATCACTGACGGCCCGCAGGCCCCGTAGCAAGATGTTACCGCCTTCTTCACGACAGAAATGAGCCAGTAGCTTGGAAAATCCGGTGACTCGCACATTCGGAAGGTGAGAGAGCACGCTCTGGGTTAGCTCTACTCGTTCATCCAGAGAGAAGAGTGGGCCTTTTTTCTCGCTCGCAGCGATTCCTACCACGACCTCATCAAACATTTTGGCGGCCCGTTCCACTAGATCCAGGTGGCCGTTGGTAATCGGGTCGAAGGTGCCGGGGTAAATTACGCGGTTGGTCATGCTGAGGCTCGCTTTGTCACGGTAGAAACTGTACCCGGGTATAGCCGGATACCCTCTGTTGTGCCGCAAGCATACCTGATGCAGTGACAGAGTTGCAGGTGTGCCTAGCTGTGTGTGTGGAGCGTGTAGGCACCATAGGATAGGCCGCGCAGGCGAGCAGGCTCCTCAGAAATGGCGATCTGATGTAAGCATTCGCTTATATAAAGTAAGGGGAAATACGTATATGTAGGGCTTGCTTTTTAGTCAACACGCGCAACGCATAATCATTTTTTTATGCCCGTCATCTTTTCTCGTCCGCTTGTCGCCATCCGTTTGCTGATAGAAATCCCAGAGGACTAATTTGGATCTAGAGTTACATATACGTAATAACTGGATGTAGCACCGAAAGTCGCTGGCCTCAGAGGGCTGCTCGTTAAGCGGAGAGCCCAAAGAAATAGATGCCGATTTCATGGATTGTATAAGCGATGAAAAAGCAACGGCTAGGTTTTGTAGGATTAGGTGATGACACGGCAAGTGCCTGCCTGTCCATGCTGAAAATCGTGGAGGGGCGCTCTGAAGCGAACTGGTGTCTCAGTGATCCTGACAGCGCAGATGTGCTGATGATTTCCTGTGATAAAACACCCGAAACGCAATGCTGGCACGATAGTAAAAAACCGCGCATTGTCGTGTACCACTGCAACCAGCAGAAACCAATTTACCGTTTTACTCTGCAGCATCCTTTTCGGGTAATGCAGTTGCTATCTGTACTGGATGAAGTGAGTGCCATTTTGCTTGGCCAAGGGGCACCCGTGTTGCAACCCGCTGAGCCTACGCTGCCATTGACATCATCTAGCGAAGGTAACGAAGTCTCTCCTTTCTGGTTATCCCTGCATGAAGCGGTAAGTGGAAATGTGACAAACCCTGCAACGTTGTTGGTGGCGCTGTCGTCGCAGGGCGCCCTGTATTTCAAGCCAGCATCACAACGTTTTTATGCAAGCAAAGCGCTGTTTCGCCAACTAGCTGCATCCTCGGTGACACTGGGACCATTGACGCCGACAGCAAATGAGTTTCCGGAAGATATGGTGGCCTGCCCGCTATTCTCTGTGTGCTGGATGGTGTCCCGTTATGACGCCATACATTTGGCGCCGTGGATGAATCCTGAAGGGGCTTTTCATCTTAAGCGCTGGCCTAGTTTTGGCACACTGGAGAAAAGTCGTACACATTTATCACTGTGTGCTCTGATGACCAAGCGACCGTTGACGCGGGAACAACTTCTGAAAATTTCACAATGTGGTGAAGACGAGCTAGATCGTTTTATCAATGCTTGTGAAATGAGTGGCCTGATGGTGTTTGAAGAAGCTGACCAGGCCCCCTTGCCGGTGGAAAACAGTGAGGAAGGGAAGAGGCGTTTCGGTGGCCTAATAAAAGGTTTGCGCAACCGGTTGGGGTTGAGTGCTTAGCGATGATAAATGATGAATTTAAAATTCTTTTTACTGGTCCCATGGGTGCAGGGAAAACCACTGCAATTACCGTGTTAAGTGATCAGGAGTGTGTTTCCACTGATGTGGTGAACACAGATATTGATCAGTGCGATAAGGCGATGACCACAGCGGCGTTGGATTACGGATACATTGACATTCCCGATGGTGGTGGAGTGAGGCTGTATGGAACCCCTGGTCAGGAGCGGTTCCGGTTTATGTGGCCAATTCTTGCCAACAACGCTGCTGGCGTAATCGTGCTGTTAAATGGAGGGCACCCGGATTTGTATAGTCATCTATCAATATTTGTAGATGCGTTTTGGGAACAAGGCGCCATGCCAATGGTTATTGGTATTGGGCGATTGGGAAATGAGGATTTTGAGATAATTGAAAGCGTGGCCGATACCTTACTGGAACGTCATATATCTCCACCTATATTTTCTGTTGATGTGAGAGAGAAGGACGATGTTTTACTGCTGGTAGAAGCTCTGCTCTGCCAGATTGAAGTTAACGAAATGGGAATGATGGAAGCATGAAAGCTGCCTCTCCACTGGGAAAAACTGAAACTGCAGTTGCCCAGAAAGAATTGGAAAACTTCCAAGAGAATACTAAAGGAGTTACTTCTGCCGTATTGCTAAGTGCGGACGGATTTGAAGTGGCGTCGTTGCAAGTTAATAAAGAAAGCGCGAGCCGACTTGCTGCGATGGGTAGCTCGCTGGCAGCGATAAGTTCTGCTATTGCGAAAGAAGCTGGCATATCTGAATGCAGTCGCTTGATCGTCGAATCTGATGAAGGCGTTGTTGCAGTGATGAAAGTTCCGAATCTAAAGCCGCCGCTGGCTCTTGCGGTGGTGGCCAACGATGCGTCTATGTTAGGGCAGCTTCTCTGGGGCGCGAAGAATTGTTGCTCCGGGCTTGAAGAGAAACTCAAAAAATCAATTTGAACCCGTTAATTTTCGGGAAAATAAGTGTTGAAGGAGATTTACCGTGGCGAATATCAAAGAAAGTATGGATGCGCTTCTGCAGTCTGATGGTGCCATGTGTACCGCTATTGTTGATGCTAACAGTGGCATGGTGCTAGGCCAGGCCGGAACGGGTTTAGATTTAGAGTTGGCGGCAGCGGGCAACACGGAGGTCGTCCGCGCCAAGCTGAAAACAATGAAATCTTTGGGGCTCAATGACAAGATAGAGGATATCCTTATCACTCTTGGTTCCCAGTATCACATTATCCGCCCTGTAGCCTCCAAAGAAGGCTTGTTTGTTTATTTGGTGCTAGATAAGAGCAAGTCGAACTTGGCGTTGGCTCGTCGTAACTGTCAGGAAGTAGAGTCTGCGCTTTCGTTGTGATTTTTTTCCCCGCCAGCCTTTAGGTCGGCGGGTTTTCTTTTTTCTACCTCTTCGTTCTTGCTTTATTCTTTTGCGTGAGCGTTAGAATATTTAGGGGGCTTATGGATGGCTGAGCAAGTACGGTGTTTTGCAGAGGTTTTCTCGTGTTTAGTAAGAGGATCAGAAAGCCGACTTAGGTGAAGCTGTTGCTGAAGTTGTCGTTGGTCGTTGGTTTGTTACAGTAGGCCAGCCGATACCATCCGGGATGACTTCGCCGTACGTTTGCGTAAAGTGGATAGCAAGTATCCTGCTTGGCGCTATGCAAATGAAAAGGGCCTACTAACCGCTTCTCTTGATGCTGTGCCGGGAGGCGTGAGGGAATGCCGCCTGCCCGGCCTTTCTTAGGCGTAGGGATCGTCGTGGTTGTTAGTAATGCGTTCGCGGCGTTCTTGTTCTTCTTCAAAAGCGGCTTTAATCTCTGCCAATACATCATCTACATCGGCAATGTGCCCATCATCATTCATCTGGCCGGTGAGTTCGCTGTTTGGTGTCAGTTCCCCGCTTTCATACAAGGCCCAAATTTCTTGGCCGTAGCGGCTGCCGCGCAGTGATGGTGCGTATTGGCCGTAGTAACGGGTCATGTTATCTACATCCCTATACAGCATGGCCTCGGCGTTATTGTTGGCGGCGGCATCCACGGCCTGGGGCAGGTCAATGATTACCGGGCCATAATCGTCCACGAGGACATTGAATTCTGACAGGTCACCGTGAATGATGCCGGCGCAGAGCATGCGAACCACGTATTGCATCATTAGGGCGTGGTCTTCTTCGGCCTGCTCGGCGGACATGACAACGTCGCTGAGCCTAGGCGCGACGTCGCCTTCGTCGTCGGTGACCAGCTCCATTAATAGCACACCTTCGAGCATGTCGTAGGGTTTGGGCACGCGGACGCCGGCCTGGGCGAGTAATCGCAGGGCATCCACTTCGGCGCTTTGCCAGATCTTTTCTTGCTGTTCGCGGCCGAACTTCGAGCCTTTTTCCATGGCACGGCTGCGTCGGCTGTTGCGTACCTTGCGTCCTTCCCGGTACTGGGCGGCTTTCTTGAAGTTACGCTTGGCGGCTTCCTTGTAGACTTTCGCGCAGCGGATCTCTTGGCCACAGCGAACCACAAAAATATCGGCTTCCTTGCCACTCATCAGACGGCTGATGACCTCATCGACGAGTCCATCATCGACCAGGGGCTGTAAACGTTGTGGGGTTTTCATGCCGCACTTATACCTCATTTAGCGCGTGGCTTCGCCTGCTTCCTGAGGTTTTGACAGGGAAAGTGAGAAAAAAGCACGCATAGAGGGGTAAGGACGTGTCCCTGCTACGCAGGGTAACTACGTAGCAGGGGGATGATGGCGGTGGTTCAGCCTTTCAGTTTATCGGCCAATGCTGAGGCATTGCGGGCGCTGAGGCCGTAGATGGAGAGTTGTGGATTGGCGCCAATGCTGGTGGGGAATACGGAGCCGTCTATGATATAGAGGCCGTTCAGGTGCTTGTAGCTGCCGTCGCTGTTGACGGTGCAGCGGCTCTCATCAGCTCCCATGGTTAGCCCGCCCATAACGTGGGCGCTGCCCAGCGCGGTAACGACAGGGGCATAGTCCAGTTGTGCCACGCCTTCGCGGGCTGCCTTCCAGCTTTTGTAGTAACCAGCATGAGCGTGGCTGGGCCGTACTTCTTTGGCGCCAGCGGCAAATTGCATTTCCAGCATGGTCAGGTGGGATCGTTTGGCACCTTCCAGCAGGTAGTCATTGACGGGATAATCGAGCAGTGGTTCGCCGTTATCACGCAACTCCACGGTGCCACCTTGGTTATCTTCATGGAAGCCATCGCGAATTAGGGCAATAGCGGTGGCCAAGTTGGGAAGACGTTCGATTTCTTCCCGGGCTCGTTCGCCGAATCCGCCTATTAATGCACCAGACAGGCCCGGATGCATGGGCATCATTTCCATTTTGTAACCCGCCGGGCCATCGACTCCGTGTTTAAACGTGAACTCGTCGGAATACATGGATTGTGGGGCGCCGTAATACGGAGCGATTTCTTTATCGTAGAGACCGAACACAAACGTGGTGGGATGCAGGAAGGTACGCTTACCCACTAGCCCGTTCGGGTCTGGGGCGTCGGAGCGCATCAGCAGTGCCGGACTTTGAATGCCCCCCCCCGCGGCAATTACGGTTTTGGCTTTTAGTGTTACTGTGGCGCCGGTAGGCTTTTTGTCATCGTTTAGTGGCCGCACTCGCACGCCGGTAACGCTGTCACCCTCAATGATCAGGGTGTCGGCCTGAGCGCTGTAAATCAGTGTGGAGCCGTGATCTAGAGCGCTGGGAATGGTAGTGACCAGCATGGATTGCTTGGCGTTGGTGGGGCAGCCCATGCCGCAATAACCGATGTTCCAGCAGCCGCTTACGTTGCGGGGGATAATGGCGGAATGCCAGCCTTTGTCATCGCAGCCCCGTTTCAGTATGTCGTTGTTGGCGTTGGGCGGCATGGCCCACTTTTCTATGTTTAGACGATCTTCCATCTGTTGAAACCAGGGAGCCATTTGTGCCTGGCTAAGCCCCTGTACGCCGAATTCATCGTGCCAGTATTGCAGGGTTTTCTGGGGGGTGCGGAAGCTACTCGTCCAGTTAACCACGGTGGTGCCGCCCACCGTGCGCCCCTGCATTACGGTCATGCCGGCATCCTTGGTAGCGCGTAGCGCGCCCTCTTGGTAGAGGTCACGGTAGGCCTTACCTTCATCCAGTTTGAAGTCGTCGGAGCTTTTTAGTTTGCCTGCTTCCACCAGTATGACTTTGAGGCCGCGCTGGCTGAGTATTTCTGCACTAACGCCGCCGCCAGCACCAGTACCTACGATGATGACATCGGCTTCTAAAGTGCGGTTGTCGGTGATGGTGCGCCCGTCGATAACATCCCAGCCGTTGGCTGGGTTTTTCCACGGGTCTTTCACGTTGATGGTAAGGGTAGAGAGGTCCTGCATGGCATTATCCTTTTTCTTTGGCTAGCAGTACACGCGATAAAGGCCGCAAGCGGCGCGTGTTAGGCAATAATTTTCTTGGGCGGGCCGGGGTAGCCGGTGCTGCGAGCGGCGGCCGGTTTTACATACCAAGCCATATGGATCGGCTGGGTCAGCCCTTTAAAGGCCATGCGTGATAGGCTTCGCTCACTGGCGGACCATTCGGTGAGGGTTTGCTTAATTTCTTGTTCACTCTGATCGGCAAAGCTGGCCCAGGTGCCGGTTATATACCAGCGGGCGGCACCCAGTTGCATCAGATCGAGCACCTGGAATAGTGCAGCCCGGGTGCCGGGCATGCCGCCTTCGAGTAGGTCATCGAAGGCTTTCATGCCGTCTTCAGCGCTAGCGCCTACATTGGTGAGGGCAGGGCCGAGCACGGCACCCACCAGCGGGGTAAGCAGGTCGACGTCTTGTTGGCGGAAGTGTTTGTAGCCGGTTGCAGGTCCGTCGTTACTGGAGCAACCAGTAAGCAGGGCCAGCCCGGAACCGGTAGCCAGCACAGCACTGCCTGCGGCGCTGAGCTTGAGGAAGCCGCGGCGATTGATTTCCTGATCCATTGCGCACTCTTTTTTTTGTATTAGTCGTTATCTGTAGTGTAGGAGCGGCGCAATAGCCCAACTTAACTAGGTGCTCTTTGTGGTAACGGGCACCTAGTTAAGTTTGAATGACGCGATGAGCGACGCTCCTATAGCAGCTACGGTTACTTTTATTTCAGCAGGAACTTGTAGATGAGCTTATGGATACTACGCCCGTAGGGAGGGAGTATGTATTTGGTAGCGTTCATCTTCCCTTTTTTGTAAATGCCTTTGGCCTGAGAGAAAGTTTGGAAACCTTCTGGGCCATGATAAGCGCCCATGCCAGACGGGCCGATGCCGCCGAAAGGTATGTCATCTACACCTACATGAGAGATGGTGTCGTTCAGGCATACGCCGCCGGAGTGTGTGTTCTTGAGCACACGATTGCAGTTGTCCTGATTCCAGTCGAAATAGTAAAGCGCTAGCGGGCGGGGCCGGTCGTTCACGTATTCGATGGCCTCATCCAGCGTTTTGTAAGGCACGACAATCATCAGTGGGCCGAAGATCTCGTCTTGGGCGATGTCCATGTCGTCGTTCACATTCAGTACCAAGGTGTGTGGCACCTTCTGGCTACCGCTGAAGTCTTCATTAGCCGGGTTGATCTCAATTACATCTGCGCCTTTGGCTTTGGCGTCGTCGAGATAACCCAGCAGCCGTTTTTGCTGACGTGGGTTCACAATGGCAGTGAAGTCCGGGTTGTTCACCATGGTCGGGTAGGACTGGGTAACCTGGGCTTTCCATGCGTCGACAAATTCTTGCACGCGATTTTCTGGGCAGAGAATGTAGTCTGGAGCCACACAGGTTTGTCCGGAATTCAAGCATTTACCGAAGGCGATACGTTCGGCCGCGTCCTTCATGGGGAAGTCCTGGCCGATGATGCAGGGGCTTTTGCCGCCCAGTTCCAGGGTGACTGGAGTCAGGTTAGCGGAGGCCGCGCGCATAATGTGCTTGCCAATGGTCGTGGAGCCGGTGAAAAGGAGGTGGTCGAAAGGCAGTTCAGAGAAAGCCTGCGCTACATCCACTTCGCCATTGATCACGGCAACTTGTTCCTGTGGGAAGATGTTGGTGATCAATTTTTCCAGCAGCGCGCCAGTGCGAGGTGTGGCCTCACTCATCTTGATCATCACCCGGTTACCGGCGGCCAGAGCAGTAATTAGCGGTACTACCGCCAGCTGCACCGGATAGTTCCAGGGCACGATAATGCCCACCACGCCGAGCGGCTGATATTCCACCCAGGTTTTGCCCGGCCAATTCATGGCGCTCACATGGCGCTTGGAGGGCTTCATCCATTTGCGTAGTTTCTTAGTGGTGTATTTCAGCCCTTCTAGGGTCATCATGATTTCTGCGAGTTTGGTTTCATCCGCAGCACGGGTGGTGAAGTCGTTGTTCAGAGCGTCGATCCAAGCATCAACATGATCGACCAGCAATGGCTTGAGTCTGCTGATTAACTCAAGACGCTGTTCGGCGCTAGGGTAAGGGTTCTGACGGTATGCGGCTTTTTGAGCAGTGAATATGCTCTGCAAGCGGGCGATGTCTGGGTTATTTCTGTGCAGATCTTTTACTTCGGCGACCATGGTCCTCGCCTCCCGAGTTGAATTGTTATGTATGATGGAGTGATTAAAAATTAATCTTGAGTCTGATTTTTAGAGTAATTACTCTAAGAGTCAACATCGTGTATCAGAAAGACCACATTTGGCCCCTTATGACCAGCACTAAAGCGCGCATTTTGGAAACCAGCCTTGTCTTGTTCAATCGACAAGGAGAGCGCAACGTGACCACCAACCACATTGCCGAGGCCCTGGGGATTAGTCCAGGCAACCTGTATTACCACTTTCGAAACAAAGGCGTGATCGTGTCAGCGCTTTTCGACCGTTACCAACAACAATTGCTGAGCTTGTTGGAGGCGCCTCAGGGGCCGTTGAGCTGGCAGGTGAAGGTGCATTATTTCGAGGGGCTGCTGGCGTCCATGTGGCAGTATCGATTTTTTCACCGCGACCTGTCTCATTTTCTGCACGCGGAGGAGACTGCTCTAGCAACACGTTATCAACAGTTTGTGGAAGCCATTCTGGTACGCGGGACCGTGATTTACGAAAAGCTGCGTAGCAGCGGGATACTGGCGTTGGATGATGAGCAACTGCAGGGTTTGATGGTCAATACCTGGGTGCTGATGTCATCGTGGGCCTCCCTGGTACATGGTTTGCGCCCGGATGCTGCTGCTAATGAGGAGCTGGATGAGAGCTTGATGCGTCATGGGGTGTACCAGATTATTTGCCTCGAGGAGCCCTTCCTAAAAGGTGAGGCTCGAAATCACCTGGCGGAAATGAAAGAGCGTTATCGAGCCGCCCATAACACCAGCGAGTTGCTGCTGGGCCATGCTGTTGAGCTGTCACCCTCGGGTTGCTGAGGGCTGCCTGTGGAGCCTCAGCGAATCCCGAAACCTTGCACAAACGCTAATAGCCGTTGTTCTAACCAGTAACGCTGGCTTTTGTAGCCGACAAAGCCCACATGCCCACCGTAATCGCTTACCTCCAGTGTCACCGCTGGCCCGAGCTCTTCCTGCCGGGGTAACGTTTGTGGAGTCATAAACGGGTCGTCACGGTTTTGCAGCATCAACGTGGGGGTGCGGATTTGTAGCAACTTGGGACCCGCGGAGCATTGCGCGTAATAATGCCAGGCACTCCGAAAGCCATATAACGGGGCGATGATCTGGTCGTCGTAGCGCCAAAACGAACGGATGCTATTCATGTTCAGGCGATGTAGTCGTTTGGCCTCCGGGGGGTTGACCTTGTCCAGATGGATTTTCTGCCTTTCGAAGTTGGTCAAAAGGTTTTTTAACAGGTGTTGGCGGTACAACTTCGACAAGCCTTGATCCAGCCGGTTGGCACAGATATCCAGCCGCAAGGGAGCACAAATGGTGGCTACGGCACTGAGGTGGTTGTTGTCCCGGTGGGCCAGCCAGTTCAGTAGCCGGCTGCCGCCTAGAGAGACGCCGATGGCAATGCGGTGGCCAGTGGGGTTTTCGTGGAACACATGGTCGATCACTGCATCCACATCATCCACTTCGCCCGCGTGATAACACAACGCGGTGTCGTTGGGTTTTTTGGCCCCGCGACTGTTGATGGCCACAGAACGGATTCCCGCTTCAGCCAACACTTTTTGTATGCCGCGCATGTAATGGGAGTCGCTGCACCCGGATAGCCCATGTAATAACATCACCGTCAGCTGCCCGGGTTGGCTCTGTGGTCCGGCCCAGTCTAGCAACAGATAATCACCGTCTTTCAGGTTCAGCCGTTCCGTGCGCCGCGTCACTTCCGGCAGGGTGCGGCCCATGGGCCCCCACAGGGTTTGCAGGTGGGGGTTGCGTAACCATAGTGGTGGCCGGAATGCCGACTGTACAATCTCGCCCATAGGCAATGTCTCATCCATCGGGTTGGCAAAATCACGCCGGGGGCGTGGCGCAGGTATGGTAGCCTTTTGTTTTTCCCGCTGGCACCTATTCGTGATGGAGATTCCATGCCGCGCCGCTTTTTTGATGATCAGAACTTTCATGTAGGTCAGCTTGTAGAGTTGGGTGCTAGCGCCAGCCACCATATTGGCAAGGTGTTACGCATGGCGGTGGCTGATGAATTAGTGGTGTTTAACGGCCGCGGCGGTGAATGGTTAGCGCGTATCTCTGCCATCAGCAAAAAGGCGGTCTGCATTGAGCCGCTTACGTTCACGGATGAAGATCGTTGCGCTCCTTTGGCGGTGACGGTGGCGTTGCCGATGATCAAAGGCGAGCGCATGGACTATGCGATCCAGAAGGCCACTGAGCTGGGCGCCACTGCCCTGGTGATCCTGGACACGGAACGTTGTGAAGTCCGCCTAAAGGGTGAGCGTCAGGAAAAGAAGCTGGGCCATTGGCTGCAAGTCGCTATTAGTGCCTGTGAGCAATGTGGCCTGAACCGGGTGCCGGTGGTGCACGGCGTGCTGAGCCTGCGTGACTGGCTGACATCTGATCTTCCCGCCCTGAAGTTGATAGCCCATCCGGGCGAAAAGCCCTTCTCTGCGGCTACCTTGCAGGGGCAAACGGAGCTGGCGTTGCTGACGGGGCCGGAAGGTGGCTTTTCCAATGATGAATTACAGCAGGCGGCGGATGCGGGCTTTAGCCCGTTCGCGTTAGGCAACCGGGTGTTGCGAGCGGAAACCGCCCCGGTGGCGTTGCTGGCGGCCCTGTGGGCCTGGCATGGCCACTAAGGGGAAGGGCCGGCCCCGGAGATCGCGCCGTCGCACAGGTTCCAAGGCAGTTGCTGCATCGGGCATCATCGCGGCACTGATGGCCCTTGCAGTGTTTGCGCTAGTGTTGGGCATTTATGCCCGCCACAACAGCCTGCTGCCCTACTT
The DNA here is from genome assembly GCF_000524665.1 of Alcanivorax sp. 97CO-5. Classification (NCBI taxonomy): domain Bacteria; kingdom Pseudomonadati; phylum Pseudomonadota; class Gammaproteobacteria; order Oceanospirillales; family Alcanivoracaceae; genus Alcanivorax; species Alcanivorax sp. 97CO-5. The sequence goes on along the minus strand of NZ_KI965907.1, from coordinate 119,993 downwards.
GGCAGGCGTTTATGCGGTGCCGTCGGTGCTTGTATTCGGGCTTTATGGGTGGGATAAGCGCGTCGCCGTGCGAGGGGGTTCTCGTACTTCTGAGCAAAGCTTGCACCTATTGGCGCTGGCCGGGGGTGGCCCGGTGCGATGTTGGCTCGTTCTCTGTTTCGTCACAAAACCCGTAAGCAACCGTTCACTGGAATTTTCTGGTGCACGGTGCTGTTTAATGTGGGCACGGTAAGTGTGTTGCTGGGCGAGGTGGGCTAGCCGCACGCAAAAGGCAGGGAGAGGGTATGCCGTTAATCGGCCAGAAAAATAGCCGAGTGGAGATCCGGCCAAGATCCATCGTGAACGCACTATGGGTGGTTTGTTGATGTCAGCGAAACGTAGCCTGGTCTTGACGGCTTTGGCGATGCTGGCTTTTGCGGCCAATTCGGTGTTGTGCCGTTTGGCGTTGCGTGAAGGCGCCATTGATGCCGCCAGCTTCACCGCAGTGCGTTTGCTGTCCGGAGCGCTGATGTTGGCGCTGATCCTGTTGCTGCGAGACCGGCAAGTGAAAGCCATGGTCACACAGGGTAATCATGGCTCGGCCTTAGCGTTGTTTGTTTACGCCGCCGGGTTTTCGCTGGCTTACGTGGCGCTCGCCACAGGTACGGGCGCCTTGCTGCTGTTCGGCGCGGTGCAGGCCACCATGGTGGGTGTTGGTTTATATCGTGGGGAGCGCTTGGCGCGAGCCCAGTGGCTGGGGCTGGCATTGGCGCTGAGTGGCTTGGTGGCGTTGATGTTGCCCGGCGCGACGGCCCCGCCGCTGGCGGCAGCAATAGTGATGCTGGTGGCAGGTGCAGCCTGGGGTGTGTACTCCCTGCGGGGCAAGGGCGCGGCCGACGCCACGGCGGTCACCGCGGGCAATTTCCTGCGTGCATTGATCTGGCTGCTACCGTTGGCGCTGTTCGCTTGGCCGAGCCAATGGCCAAAGGTGTCGGGGCTGGTGTATGCGGCGTTGTCCGGTGCCCTGGCATCGGGAGCCGGTTACGCTACCTGGTATCTGGCGTTGCGTGGGCTGGCTAGCTCTACGGCAGCCACGGTGCAATTGAGCGTGCCGGTGCTTGCAGCGCTGGCGGGCGTATTGTGGATGGATGAGGCGCTCACTCTGCGTCTGGTGCTGGCATCGGCGGCCATTCTGGGCGGCATTACTCTGGTGATTCGGCGCGTTTCTTCTGCTAAATAATCTATAGGAACCGTCATGCAGCAAATCGGGATTGTGATCTACGATGATGCCGAGGTATTGGATTTTGCTGGCCCTTATGAGGTGTTTGCTACGGCGGCTCGCTTGTGTGAGGTCACGCCTTGGTGTGTTTCATTGATCAGTGAAACCATAACGGTGATGGCTCGTGGAGGGTTTTCCGTGCAAAGCCACTTCACCCTAGATGATCATCCGCCGCTGGATGTGTTGTTGGTTAGTGGGGGTGTACATACTCAGGCCATCCGTAACCCTGCCCTGCTTTGCGCAATTCGCCGGGCTGGAGAGCCGGCTGGTTGGGTGACGTCGGTCTGCACCGGTGCGTTTCTGTTGGCCAAGGCGGGGTTGCTTTCCAATGAAAAAGTGACAACGCACTGGGAAGATCTTGCTGAGCTACGCGCGGGTTTTCCTGACCTAGACGTTCACAGCGAAGTGCGTTGGGTTGAAGATGGAAACCGACTCACTTCTGCGGGTATTTCTGCGGGTATCGATATGAGTCTGCATTTGGTTGAGCGGTTGCACAGCCGTGAGCTGGCCGAGCGCACCGCCCGGCAGATGGATTATGCCTGGCAGCAATGACGTCTGCGGCTCTGGTTCTCCGACCAATTAACGTGGTGACCCTGCGTGGATACGGATGGCGTTAGCGGTGTTGTCGGCTGTATCCCCAATAAATTACCGCTAGTAACGCGGCTAAGGTTGCCGGCGCGATCAGCGCAGAAAAATGCAGCAGGCGGAATAATAAAGTGCCGATGACTCCGCCACAGATAAAGCCGCTAATCAGCAAGAGAAACAGCAACAGCCGGCGCCCATTGAGAGGAATACCGCGCAAACGGTTGCCGAGCATGATGCCCAAATCAGTGAAGATCCCTGACAAGTGAGTGGTGCGAATGATGGAGCCGCTGTAAGTGGTGACCATGGCGTTTTGCAAGCCGCAGGCCATGGATGCCAGATAGACACCGATATCATTGCCACGTTGCAGAAATAGCATCGCCAAGATGAGTAGGGCCGCTTCAATCAGCAGGGAAAAACCGTAGTGGCGGCCAAGTTTGAGGGCCGTGCTGGTAATGAGTAAGCCGCTGAGGATGGCGCCGGCGAGAAAGCTTATCAGGGTGAAAAGCAGGTGTAATACATTGCTGAGAGCTAATTCGGCCAATGCCAGGCCTAACAGTGATGAGGTGCCTGTCAGGTGAGAAACGGATTGATGGCTAAAGCCCAGTAGCCCTACGGCATTGACACTGCCCGCCAGAAACGCGAGCAAAAAGGCTCCAACTTCGACCCAGGGAGGAAGGCGTGTCAGCAAGAAAACCCCCAATGTTTAACCGCAGTGATGGCGGTATTGTAGCATGGGGGCTGATTCTTTTTTTCGTTCCGATCTAACGAGCCGGACGGGGTTTTACTACGATAGTACGCAACATGATGATTAGGATTGCTGTTGTTCCATCATGTCGGCCTGAAGAATCTCAATCCAGTAACCATCGGGGTCTTTGATAAAAGCGAGACCTTTCATTTTGCCGTCATCCGGACGCTTGACGAAAGTCACATCCATTTTCTCAAAGCGCTCGGCAGCGGCATATACATCGGGAACGGTGATACCGATATGGCCGAAACCCTGGGGCTCAGCATTGCCGTCATGGTAAGAAAAGTCTGGATCCTCTTCGCTGCCCCAATTGTGGGTTAGCTCTAGCATGGCTTCACGACCGAAGGTGAAAGTCAGTCTCTGGGCATCATTTTTGGGTACGTCTCCCGCTTCTTCCTCACTTAGATAGCCAAGAAAATAAAGGCTAAATTTCATTTCAGGGAAATCAAGCTTGCGCACCAGTCGCATGCCCAGCACTCGGGTATAGAAATCCAGACTGCGTTTCGGATCTTTAACGCGCAGCATGGTTTGATTGAATAGGTATTCTTGGGTTACCTCGTCCGGATGCTCGAACAAGCCGTTGGCTTTTTCAAAATGACGGGACATGGTGACTCCTGAATCTTTGTAATGGGATATCAAGGCTATTGGGGTGATAAGAAGAGAATGCAAGCCTTGCAGGTGAGTTTGAAATTTGAAGTTGAAAAGGCGCGAGATTGTGTGTTGAATTTTGCGCGGTAGTGGCTGTGAAAGGCGCCTGGCGCTGCGGCGCGGGGAAAGCGGTTTCGATTACCGCTTTTACCCCGGTCGCGCTTTTCAATTTTTAACGTGCTCCTCAGGCCGGGGTTTTTTCCACGGTCTTAAGGACTTTTTGCAGGCTGGCGACGGTGCCGCCGATATCGCTGAGGCCCTGGGGGAGCAGCATGGTGGTGGATTCCTTGGCAACTTTTTCGAAGGCGGTCACGTATTGCTCTGCAATGCGCAGGCTAACGGCTTCCTGGCCGCCGTCTTCCTTCACGGCTGCGGCAACCTGGCGCAGACCTTCGCCGGTGGCGGTGGCAATCAGTTCAATTTGCTGAGCGCGCCCTTCCGCTTCATTGATCTGTTTCATTTTTTCACCTTCAGAGATATTGATCATCTCCTGTTTCTCACCCTCAGAGCGGTTAATCGCTGCCTGGCGGTCACCCTCGGAACGGTTAATCGCTGCTTGGCGTTCACCTTCGGATTCAGCAACCACGGCGCGACGTTCACGTTCGGCACGAACCTGTTTCTCCATGGCATCTTTGATGGAGACGGGAAGGTTAATATCGGCTACTTCGTAACGTAGGACTTTTACACCCCAGGGCTGTGCGGCTTCGTCCACAGCTCTAACTACTTCCATGTTAATTTCGCCGCGCTCTTCGAAGGTTTTGTCTAGATCGATTTTACCGATAACGGAGCGCAGAGTAGTTTGAGCCAGCTGCTGGGCAGCCATGACATAGTCGTCTACACCGTAACTGGCAGCTTTGGGGTCGACCACTTGTAGATACATCACGCCGTCGATAGAAACTTCGATATTATCTTTGGTAATACAGCTTTGGCGCGGTACGTCGCGAACAATTTCTTTCTGAGAATGTTTGTAGGCGACACGATCAATAAAAGGCATCAAAAAGTGTAGGCCAGCATCCATGGATGACTGGTATTTTCCCAGCCGTTCAACTACATAAATTTCTCGCTGGGGAACGATGCGAATTACCATAAACAGTAAAACGACAACGCCGAGGGCGAGCAGTCCGGAAATAATCAAACCAGCCATGGGTACAGTTCCTTATTGTGTCGAAAGTCAAAGTAGCGATAAAAACGAAAAGTGGGATGTTCGACTGTCACGGAGTCAGTTTTTTTGAGTGTCTTGTGGGGATATCACGGGCCAAGGTTCCACGGTGAGCCAAAGCCCTTCGTGTTGGGTGATGCGCACTATATCCCCTGGATTAAGGGGGTGGCTGCATTGTGCCTGCCAGCGGGCACCGCGATAGTTTACGGTACCCGTGCCTTTGGCAAAGGCTTCAGCCACGGTGGCTCTGTGGCCGATCAAGCCAGCGCTGTCTTCTTCGCCTTCTCGTTGCTGTTCGCGGCCCATCAGTTTGTCGTTAAGAACGCGTCGCACAAAGACCAGTGATAACAGGCTGGTGATCGCGAAAACGGTGAGCTCCCAGGTGGTGTCGTCGAGCAGGCCAATAAATTTAAGGCTGCCCACCAACAAAGCGGCAATGCCGAAGAAAATCACAACCAGACCGGAAATGGCAAATTCGGCAATCACCAACGCGAGTCCTGCGATGATCCAGTAACTGTACTCCGGAAGATCCATGCCTGTGCCCCTTTGTATTATTCTGATGCACAAAGATAGCATGTTGATGGCAGGTACGTCGGTAGGAAAAGACTGAAAATGATATAGCGACAAGCTACGAGCTAGAACGCGGCCCTAAATCTATGGTTTTGTGCGGTTCACGGTAAAAGCGCGGGCGCAAGTGGATCAACCTGGAAAGCTTACCCCGCGTTGTAGCTCAGTGGCTTGACGCCAATTTTAGTGCTGGTGCCCACCAGCGCCATGGGCATGCTTATGGGCTATTTCCTCGTCGGTGGCATCACGAATATCTGTGATGTCGACAACGAAACGCAGAGCCTTACCCGCCAAGGGGTGATTGGCGTCCACGTCGACAGTTTTTAGGCCCACCTTCAGGATGGTGAGCATACGTGGGCCTTCGTCGGTGGAGACGGTGACGACTTTGCCTGGCTCAAGCTTACCAGCGTGTTTCAGGTACTTGCGGGAGATGCGTTGGAACAGCGTGTTGTCGTACTCACCATAGCCGTCTTCAGGGCTGATGGTCACATCCACGTTGTCGCCGGTCGCTCTTCCTTCCAGCGCTGATTCCAAGCCCTTGATGATATTGTTGTAACCATGCAGGTAGGCCATAGGCTCGCCGTTGTCTCGGGAATTTTCAATTTCGCTACCATCGTCGGCGTTGAAGAGGCGGTAGTGCAAGGTGGCGACCTTGTCATTTTGGATAGTCATGCAAGCTTCTCTTGGGGGAAAAAATGTGAGGAGCCGTTGGACGGCCCAGTGCACAGGCATTGTGCCGCCACAGCGGGGTACAGGCAATCTGCCCTCTTGCTTGCACAATAGTTTTCCGACCAGTGAGGGGCGGGTCTACAGTCTGTGCAGAAGGATTCGGGAGGCGAGGGTGGCCGGTGCTGTTTGTTTAGATGGGGAGCGTTAGCGTTGGTAGGAGACCGTTAGCAGGCGAGCCCTTTTCCACTCGACTGCACGTTGTCTCCTACACTGCACGGATAGAGGGAAATGAAGTCTATTACAGCGTGTCATTGTGTTTGCCTGGGAGCATGCGCTGTAGGGTCGTATCTCTGTTGATGAAATGGTGCCACAGTGCCCCTGCGATATGAATGACAACTAGCGTTAGCAGAATGGTCCACAGCACGTCTTTGTGAATGAACGCGATTTGCTTGGCTAGATCCATATTCACCGTTACCAGTTGAGGTACAGTGAGAGCGCCAAAAATTTCGATGCTCTTGCCAGCAAGCTGACGCATGGCAAAGCCGCTGAGGGGCATGGCCAAGATGACTATGTATAGCAGCCCATGCACAAGGCTGGATAATTGACGCTGCCAAACAGCACCAATCGGCGTCGGCCTAGGGTAAAGGGCGCGGCCATAAAGCCGAATGAGTATAACGACTAGGGCGGTTAGCCCTAAGGAAAAGTGTAGCATTTTCCACCATTCGCGCATGGGGTCACTTTTCTCGTAGAACTCATGAAGCTCTACGGCACCCCAGACCGTCACCAGTAGCAAAACCACTAGCCAGTGAAGCCCTTTATGTAATGGGTGCCAGTTCGTCGGTTTAGTTGCCATAGTGCCCCCCTTTTTGTTAACCGAAGTTTACTAGTAGAAGGTTAACCAATGCTTAAGACTGTTTTACTGATCTTTGTCAGTGTCAGGGTGCAAGCCGAGAGACTTGCGGTCCTCCCCTTGTCGGATGCGGTGAAGCAATTGCAGGGAGTGTCTGTACCAATTGCGCCGACCGCGTGGGCCCCATTTGAAGCGCTTGTATGTCCATTGGTATTGGCCCGGATTGCGGTCAATACAACGCTGCAGGCCAGCGTTCATGGTGGTGAGGATTTCCATGGTATCGCTAGCCTGTTCGATTTCCGGGGCCTCCTCGAAATGGAGCTGGATATCTTTCACCCCACCCTCGCCACGGATGCACGAAACGATAAATACATGGGGCCGATAGCGTTGTACCAGTTTATCGATCAGGGCAGGGGTGGGCACCTCATAGCCAAAAAAAGGAACCACCGGATTGCTGCGGTTTCCCGGGTTATGGTCGGAGAGAATGCCTAAGGTGCCGCCAGCTTTCATGGCCGCCAGCGCTTTTTTGACCCCCTGACTATTGGTGGGAATGAGGACGGAGCCGGTGCGCTCCCGGGCCGCTTTGACCATGGCATCCATTAAGGTGGCCGGGTGGGGTTGGTACATGATTAAGGTCTTTTCGCGGTTTCCCTTATCGCCTAAATACAGATTGCTGATTTCCCAGCTCCCCTGGTGCAAGGACAACATGAGTACGGGGCGCTCGCTAGCGCAAGCATCGAGAAAGGCTTGTTCGCCGTGGATCTGGGTAACTCGGGCAAGGGTCTCTTGGACCGGGCGGTGCCAGACATGGCTGAATTCGGTGAGGGTGCGCCCCAGTTCCGCCATGCTACGGCGACCGATGCGTTTGGCTTCGGCCAAGGACATGCTTGGGTGGGTCGCAAGCAAGTTAATTAGCACCACTCGATAGGCGCTGGCGTAGCGTAGCGGCGCCAGGGTAATCAGGGTGGCTACAAAGGCGCCGAAAGCGGTGGCCAAGGGTAATGGTAACCAAGCCAGTAGACGAACCACCAGCCATAGGCGGCGGCCTTGATATTGTTTATTCATGTGTTAGTTCAATGGTCAGGGTTTCGCCGTGTTGCGGAACCTGAAAATGTACGTATTCGATGTGTTGCTCTGAGAGTGCTTTGGCCAAGGCTTTCGGCGGTGCATCCATGGGTTCATCCGTCAGCACGAAGGTGCCCCAATGCATGGCGAGAGACTGACGAGCCTGGATATCTTGATGAATTTTTACCGCCTCCGCGGGATTAATGTGCACAGGGGACATAAACCAGCGCGGCTCATAGGCTCCAATGGGCAATAATGCCAGATCTACCGGTCCGAATACCTGAGCAATTTCGTTAAATAATGGTGCATAACCGGTGTCGCCCGCAAAATAGAGGCTGAAATCCGGGAAATTTAGGCGCCAGCTGCACCACAGTGTTTGGTTATGGTCGTTAGGGCCGCGCCCGCTGAAGTGCTGGGCGGGCAGGCAGAAAGCCTCGACCTGGCCGTGATAGTCATTTTGCCACCAGCCTAGCTCGATGATTCTTTCTACCCCCAGTTTGCGCAGCCAGGGAGCAATACCTTCGGGCACGAACCAAAGAATATCGCGGCCGAAACGTTTCTGTAATTGTTTTACTGAGGCTTTATCTAGGTGGTCATAGTGGTTGTGCGATATCAATACCGCATTGATGTCGGGCAGCTGATCCACGGTCAGTGCCGGCGGTACCGCCCGTTTCGGCCCCGCAAAGCTAAAGGATGAGCAGCGGTTGGAGAATACCGGGTCGGTGAGCAGGTTCCAGCCATGGTGCTGAAACAGGTAAGTAGCGTGACCGATCCAGGTGATCTGAGGCCGATGGCCTGGCTTGTGCAATTGCTCCGGGTCGGGTCTGTGTAATGGGAAGGACTGGTGCGCCGGGAAGCGCCCTCGGGAGTCCCATTGCCAGCGCAAAAAAGCACCGAGGCCGTGGTGTGGGGTGGCAAAGCGGTTGCGAAACGGTTTCCCGCTGCGGGGGCTGGTGGACTCTTCCGCCGCCAGGATGGCTAGTCTGTCACGATCAATCATGCCGGTTTCTGCAGCCCCGCCACGGCGCCTTCAATGGCGTCTAGATCAGGAATCACCGCTAGGTCGCCACCGGCCTGAATGTACATGGTTTCAGCAGGTCCGGTATCCATCGGTTCTTCCACCGGGTCATCTTTGCTCACTTTCAGTAGACGAGGAATCCCTTGCACTATCACGGCATAAAAGGGTACTTGGCTAGTCACCGTATTCAGCACTGCTATACGAGCATCCTGACCAATGGTGACCTGGCCTGACTCGTTGAGCTTTTCGAATGACAGCAGCGGGATTTGCTGGTCGCGCCAACTTAGCCAACCCAGCAGCCACTCCGGTCCATGGCCAGGGCGATCTGGTTGGCGCAGTGGAATCACCTCAGCCACCACAATATTGGGCACCAGCCAAGGGCGCCCCTGCATAGGGATCAGCAGACTGGAAATATCGGAGGGCAACTGCGCCATAGTGCTGTTCCTTCTTTTGTCATCGTGTCTCTCGTCGCGGGCTGCGGGGCCGAGCACGAGCCGTTACGGTTGTTAATACTCTGGATGCTTTGGGAATGGGTTTTGTGTCAGTTCCCTTCTTACTCGTTCCACCAGTTGTAGTGCAAGTTGTTCTGGTGAGCCGCTAAAGCTCACGCAGCCGGTTTCGCGTACCGAATCCGGTTGGCTGCTGACCGCGCAGGTTTCTGCGCTTTGTGCCCATACCGGGCAGCCAGTGGCTGCCAGACGCGGGGCGGCGATAGCACCGTCGTTGCCCATTCCGGAAAATAGAATGGCCCCGCATGCGCGAGCAAAGCCTTCGCCCCCATACTGGATCACCTGGTCGATGGACGGCGCATAGGGGCCTTCCCAGGGTGCACCGGTTGACTGGATACGGCCGTCGTGACGAAAGCGTACCGCATATTTCACCGGCACAATGGCCAGCTCTCCGTGGCGCAGGGCTTCACCATCAACCCCGATCTTGCAGTGAATCGAGTTGTCTCGGCCCAGCACCCCGCACAGGGTATCTAGAAAGCGCCCGTCAATGTGTTGTGCCAGAACAAAGGCCACTGGCAGATTGGCCGGCAGGCAGTCAAGAAACCGTTTCACCGCGGCCGGTCCGCCCAAGCTGGCGCCCAGTACCCACACTTGCCGGGGCCGGTCGCCGGGGCGAATGGCATGAAACTCCCGAGGCTGGGGAATGCGTACTTGGGGCGGGCGCGCGGGAATTACCTCAAGCCGCTCTTCTGCTGCCGGTTTGCCGATAAAACTCACCAGTTTGGTGACTAGGCGCCGTTCCCATTTGGGATAGAGGACGTCGGTGCGAGCCGGTGCCTGGCCGTCACAAAACAGGATCGGCACTTCAGCTCGCTCCAGCAGGTCATCAAGAAACTGCTGCCAGCGATCTTCACTGGACAGATCAACAACCAGCAGATCCAGCGCGTCAGTTTCCAGCCAGCGATCCTCCAAGGTTTCGGGTTCGGTGCTGACTACGACCTGATAACCCTGGCTTTTCACTGCGCTGGAGAGCAGGTGCCCTTGCAATGTGCTGTCGGCAATAACGCCAACACGCCCGGGCGCGGTCATCCGTTATCCACTTCCTGCAGTTCACCAAGCAGCTCGCGAATGGTGGAAAGCAGTTCGTTCTCTTGGAACGGTTTGCCGATGTAGCAGTTCACGCCAATATCGAAGGCCCGTTCGCGGTGCTTCTCGCCGGTACGGGAGGTGATCATGATGATTGGCACATTTTGTAAGCGGCTGTCGTGCCGCACATGGCTGGCCACTTCGAAACCGTCCATGCGGGGCATTTCGATATCCAGCAGCATTACATCCGGACGAATATCTTCCAGCTTGGCAATGGCATCCATGCCGTCCTTGGCGGTGACCACTTCGTAGCCATTACGTTCCAGCAGGCGGGTGGTCACTTTGCGCACGGTAACCGAGTCATCAGTGACCATGACCAGCGGAGTTTCGCGTTGGGGTAGGGCTTCTTCTTCGGGTTCTTGAGGCAGGGCCGGAACCGCCTCATCCGAGATAAGGGCAGTGGTTTGCACATGAGCGGCACGAATCAGGGAATGGATATCAAGAATGATGACTACGGAACCATCCCCGAGGATGGTGGCGCCGCTGATGCCGGCTATGGTCGCTAGCTGCGGGCCTACGGCTTTGACCACCACTTCCCGGGAACCAACTAGTTCATCTACCACAATAGCCACGGTATGTTCGGTACTGCGAATTAGCAGTACCGGCATGGGGGTGGTTTGATTCTCCAAATGCGGTACACGGTTGCCGTGAACAAAGTGCCCCAGATACTGTAACTGGTAATCTTGGCCCACATAGGTATAGACCGGATTCTCTTCTTCGAAGTAGTGCTGTAATTCGAAGGGGCTGATTCGCACGATGCCTTCGATCTGATTCAACGGGATTGCGTAGGAATCGTCGGCGGCTTTTACCATCAAGGCGCGGTTCATGGCCAAGGTGAACGGCAGCCGAATGATGAAGCGTGTACCTTGCCCTTTATGGGAGTCGATGGCGACTGAACCCCCCATTTGCTTGATTTCGCTGGCCACCACGTCCATGCCTACTCCGCGGCCTGAGATCTGAGTTACTGCGGCGGCAGTAGAGAAACCGGCGTGGAAGATGAATTGTTGGATTTCCTGTTCGCAGAGTTGGGCGTCTTCGGCGATTAGGCCTTGTTCTATTGCTTTCTCGCGCACCGCATCGGTGTCGATACCCTTGCCATCATCGGAGAGGGTGATGACAACCTCTCCTCCTTCGCGGCCCAGTTCGAGGTTTATATGTCCAGTAGGGTTCTTGCCTGCGGCATTGCGAGCATCACCGGTTTCGATGCCATGATCCACGGCATTACGGAGCATATGCTCTAGTGGGGCGACCACGCGCTCCATCAGGGAGCGATCCAGTTCCCCTTCCGGATTGATCACATCGAAGTCTACCCGCTTATCCACTTCACCGGAGATTTGGCGAACAATACGGCGCAGCCGTGGCACCAAACGGCTGAATGGCACCATGCGGGTGCGCATCAGCTTTTCCTGCAGCTCGGTATTAATGCGCGCTTGCTGTAGTAGCAAGGTTTCCGTGTCTTTATTACGGTCCAGCAGGGTGTTCTTCAGGTCTAGCAAGTCAGAGGCGGACTCGGAGAGCTGCTTGGCAATCTGGTGCAGTTCGGAGTACTGGTCCATTTCCAGCGGATCGAAGTCCTCGTCGTGTTCGCCGAGATCCACGCCCTTCTGATAGTTGGACATGATGTGCGCTTCTGTTTCCGAGTCCAATCGGCGTAATTGTTCGTAGAGGCGCTGTACGGTGTTGCCCATCTCTTCTACGTTGAAGGCAAACTCAGTGATGCCCTGCTCGACCCGGCCACGGTTGATAGAGGTTTCCCCGGCTAGGTTTACCAATGCTTCAAGAACATCGGCGCCGACTCGAACCATTTCCTGTGGTTGCGCTTGAGCCTGTCGCTGACGGCGGGCGTCTTTTTGCGGTTGCTGGGGGGCCGGCTGAGGAGGGGCGGTTAGTAAGGTATTAAGCTGATCGGTGGTGTTTGCCCCCTGGGCGGCGGGCGTATTGGCTCGTGCCGCCGCCGCGACGGACTCCATGCCCCGGTTGATTTGATCATGCCAGCGGAGCATGGGCTGGAAATCGCTTGGTGCCGGGGTTTGACGACGACGCTCCAGCGCCAGTAAATAGTTTTCAAAATTGTGGCTGATATCACCCAGTTGCTTGAGCCCGGCCAGCCGTGCACCGCCTTTAAGGGTATGTAGCGCCCGTTTTAAGTCGTCGGTGAAGTCTGTGCTTTGCGGATTATCCCTCCAGGAGGTTAGGCAGGCATCAATGATTTCCGATAGTTCTTCGGACTCCTCCAGGAAAATATTCAGAATCTCAGGGTCGCTGTCCGCTTGCCATGCATCATCAGCCGCCGGGGTTGATGATGCGGATTCATGGCTGGTCGCGGGAGGGTTTTGCTCAACCACGTCGGCAGAGGGGGGGCTGGGGTGTACCGTTTGTATGGCTGATAATGCGGGCAAGGCAAAGGTTACGGGGTTAGCCATATAGTCGTGGATAGCGGCGATCAGTACCCCGCCATTTGGCAGCGGTTGGTTGGTTCTCAGTGCCTCCACCATCTCAGCCAGTTGGTCATGACAGCGGTGAAGCAAATCAAATAAGCTGGGTTCGATAGCCAGTTGGCTTTGGGCCAGTCCTTCGTACAGGGTTTCCAGTTCATGGCCTAGGTCTCCCAGCTCCGGGACTTCGGCCATGCGAGCCCCCCCTTTGAGGGTGTGCAGATCCCGTTGTAGGGATTGCAGTTCAATCAGGTTGTCCTGTTGACTGATCCACAATTCCAGACTGTTGCCGGCAGACTCAAGAATTTCATCCGCTTCTTCCAGAAAAATTTCCACCAACTCTGGGTCGCGCTTCGGTTGAGGGGGCACATCAATGGACGCGGGTGCGTCCTCAATCGTAATGGGGGCGCCAGTGGTGTTGGGTTGTGGGGTGGCCAAGCTGTTTTTTTGCTCGCTATGTTCAGCATGATCGGCGGGTTGAGTGCCACCCTCGTCGCGGCCTGAGGGAGTGTCAGGCTTGGGGGCATCGCCACGGATGAACGCCTGAATGGCAGCCATGAGTGCCGGGGCATCGGCAGGGGGAGTGTTGGCCTGCAGATTTTCGATCATCATTGCCAGGCTGTCGTGGCATTGGTGCAGTAGGTGGAACAGCGCCGCGTGGGATTCCAGTTGCCCCGCGTTATAGCTTTCGTAAAGGTTTTCCAGTTCGTGGGCCAGGTCTCCCACCGGAGCGACACCGGCCATGCGCGCGCCGCCTTTCAGGGTGTGCAGGTCACGCTGCAGGCTGCTGACGTTGCTGTTGTCGCCGGCCTCCCACTGGTCGAGGCTGTGGCTGGCGGACTCGAGGATTTCCTCGGCCTCTTCCAGGAACAGCGCCATTAGCTCCGGGTCCATGTGGGCTTCGTAGCGGTGACTATCCGTGGTGTGTTCAGCCCGTTCGGTCACTACAACTGTGCTGCCCAGTGTAATGTCGCTGCTGCTGTCGGCCAGGCCGCCGTTAGGGTCGTCGCCTCCCGTCAGCTTACGCAGGGCCTCTACTAATTCTTGTTTCGCGCGGACGGTCTGGCCGGCGGCTAGGCAGTCCATCATATTCATCAGCGCTTCTTGGCCTTCACTGGCTAAGGTGAATAGACGCTCGCTGTAAGCCAGATGAGCGCTCTGCACCGCGCTGTAACAGCCCGTCAGCGCTGCGGCCAGATCGTGGATTTCGTTGAGGTCGGCGGTGGCAGCGCTGTTGGCAAGCCGTTCCAATGCATCGCTCAGGTGCAACAGTTCATCGGTGTGCTCGGGGTGCTGTGCCCACTGGCTTAGTAGTGGCTCCGAATCTACGATCAGATCCATGCCTTCGGACAGGAAAATAGAAAGAATGTGCGGGTCTGGATCGTTGCTGCTGCTATCTTGCAGTTGATCGCGTTGCTGATTCAGGGAGTGGACCAATTCGTCGGCGCCAGGTAGATGACCTGGGGGGCGCGAGGTGATTTTATCCAGGCTGGCGAGAATCAAGTCATGGGTTTTAGCCAGTAGAGTTATCTGCTGCTGGTTGGCCCGGCGGTTGCTGCTAATCAGATCCCGTGTCAGTTTTTCTGCTGGCTCGGCTACTTCGGCTACTGCTTCGATTTCGGCCATCCGCGCGCTGCCCATAAGAGTATGTAGGGCACGGTGGACACCGTCATCCACCGGGTGCTCGGACAGGTCGGTGTCGTTGTTGGCCAGCCATTGAGCAATTAGTGCCAGGCTGCGACGGGCTTCGCTGGAAAAGATTTCCAGCAACATGGGGTCTGGGCCACTTTCGTTGCTGTCCTCTTCAAAGGGGGCGCAGCTCATGTCCGGGATGTCGGATAGGCTTTCTATGGATGCATTGCTGGTATCGCTATCAGCGTCGTCAGCGGGTTCCTGTTCTGGTAAATCCAGGCTGATGCCTTCGTCGATTCCAGTGGGATCGTTGTCCGCTGGAAGCAGGTATACATCATCCCTGCTGCTCTCTGTCTCCCAAGGATTGAGGGCGTCTTCGCTGGCAGCAGCTTCAAAGGCGGCCAGGTCCTCAGTGGACAGGTCATTGTCGGCAGGCTCGCAATTAGCGCTGTCGGTTAGTGCTGGTTCGGTTAGTTCTAGGTTCTCGTTTTCGCTGGCGTTGTCTAGAGTGATGTATTCAGCGTCCGCAGGGCTGTCAAGAGTGGCATCGGCGGCGGTGTCCATGACGATGTCGTCGAGAATTCCTGCGTTGTCATTACTGTGGGTGGTGTTGCTAGCCGCACCGCCCAAGGTGGGGACCTGCCCGATCTGGCCACCATTGGCTAGGGTGTCGGCGGCGTCGATTAAAGGCTGTACGTCGAATGGGTCGGTTTGGCGCAGCGTAAAAGCATCGACCAATGCAGGTACTCGGTTACGGACTTCCTGCACCAGGGCAATCAGCACGGCGCTGGGCTCAATGGTTCGGTCGATAACCCGGTTGAGCATATTTTCCACGGACCAGCCCAGTTCGCCCACGGTGCTGGCGCCGACCATGCGGCCAGATCCTTTCAGCGTGTGGAAGGCGCGGCGGAATTCTACCAAGGATTCGTCATCGCTGGTGTTGGCGACCCAGCGAGGGAAGTACTGGTCTAGTGCGTCCAGCACCTCGCCTACTTCTTCCTGAAAGATCTCAATGATTTCGTCATCAATCAGATCATCGTCTTGCGCCTGAGTTTCGGTAGCCGCTGTAGCCGGTGTTTGCGGTTCCTCTTCTGGTTCAGCCGGTACGGTGATTTCCAGGGGGGAATTGATCCGCGCCTCATCGTTGCTGCTATTGTTATCTTGCGGTTCGGCTTTATCAGTAAAACCGGACCAGGCGTCCATATCATGTTCCAGGGCGCTGCTACCCATGTCCGAAGTGGCTAGTTCAATGGATTTAACATCACTATCGACAAAGTTTTGTTCTTCTAGCAGTGGATAGCCCAGAATTTCCACACTGGAACGGGCCAGCTGGAGGATATCATCGGTGGTTTCCGGGTCGTCACTCAGACGCTCTAGGTAATATTCTACTGAGGTAATGGCGTCAGCTAGGGTGTCCATGCTGCGCCAGTCAGGCTTGGGCTGATCTACGGCGAGAAGCTTTTCTTCGATGAATTGCACGCACTGCTGCAAAATCAGCGCGGGTTTGCCCAGCTGAATCACCTCCAGACCGCCGCGCACGGCATTCAGGCGTGCTGGTACCTCTTGCAGAGGCTCGGGGTTCCATTGTGAGGCGATGAATTCCACGATGCCGTCTTTGGCTTCTTCCAGTCCAGCGCGGCATTCGCGAAGTACAGCATCCATCGCTTGGCCTACATGGCTAGGCATATCGTCGCCTTGGCGACTGTGGCTGGCGTTACGGCGGTCGCCGCCGATACCCGCCAAGGTCGCTTCTACATAGAGCAGCGCGCCGGCGATATCCATCAGGGTTTCACGTTCGGCAGGTGCTTTGCCGGCCACGATACCTTCCATAGCGTGCAGTTGTTCTTCCACCAGCGCGCGAGGTTGGCCAAGGCCCAGTACGGCCACGGTGTCGGCCACCTGTTTCAGGGTAAGGGTAAGGGGCTGCAGCTTGCTGGTGTCGGTGTCGCCGCTGTGAACAAAACGCTCTAGGGTGTCTTTGACGGTAGTGAGTTCTTCGGAAAGCGCCTGCACCACGGAGCTCATGGCCTGGGCGTCCGGGCCGGTCATCCGCTGGCGCTCTGTGTTGACTAGGTCATCGGAGGGCAGTGCCTCGTCCAGCCGAAAACGGGCCTGGACATCACGGATGCGGGGGCTGTCCACGTCGGCTTTGGCCACGTAGTAAAGAAGGTTCTTGATCAGATCGGTGGGGGCGGGGCGGTTGAGGCTGGCGGCGCCGTCCACAGCCAGCTCCCGTAGATTGCGGTCGACGTGGCCGAGCATGAGTTTCACCGAAGAGCCAAGGATAATGGCGTCTTCTGAAAGGCCTTCTACCAGTGCATTACTAATCGACCATAGCGGTGCACGAGGCGCGTCGCCGGTGACTTGCTCCAGCTTGGTGAAAACCTTGGCCATGTAGCCCAGGTTCTTGCCTATATTATCGTTACGCAGAATGCCTAGCAGGGCGGTTTGGAACATCTGGCGGATCTTTTTCGCCAGCTGGGTAAAGTGGGGATCGTTGAGCTTGTCGTCACGAATCTGGCCTTGGCCGGTTGCTTCGCTGAGGTCCGGCTTGAATAGGGCGGTTTCCGACAATAGCGATTCACCGCGCGCTGCGCGCAGATCATTGAGCAGCGGCAGCAGGACCACCGGCAGGTCACGGCGGTTGCTGGCGACTCGGTCCAGGTACGGAGGCAGCTGCAGGATCGCCCGCATCAGGGTTTCCTGACTGTCAGCCACATTGCTCACGTTGCCGTTGAGCAGGGCTTGGGCTAGTTTCTCCATTTCCTCGGCGAACAGTGCCGCACCGTAGAACTCAACCATCTGCAAGGTGCCGTACACCTGATGCAGGTGGGTCTGACAGAAGCGCATACGAGTGGTGTCGTTCGGATTGTTCTCGAAAGATTCCAATGTCTGCTGCGCTTGGTTCAGGGTTTCCTGGATTTCCCCGCGAACCCAGTCCAGAGCCAGATAATCGTGACGGTCACTCATGACGTCTCCTGTCATATATAAACCCGCCTTTTGGGTGGGACGGCTTTTTTAATGCGCAACATGCAGCATCCTCGTGTTGATGATTGCTGCTTAGTGCTACCCCAAGTTTTTTTCTTTTATGCGTGCCGCGTGTTGTTTTATTTCTTTCTGTGTTTGTTATTTACAGCGCCGAAATGCCAGTGTATCGGCAAAATGGACCCGCTCCAGGTCCGGGTGTTGCCAGTCGGTAACTTCACCGGGGCCAAGTATCAGAATGCCTCCCGGTGCGAGCCGTTCTGCCAGTCGGTTCAGGATCTGGCGCTTACGCCAACGGCGAAAATAAATCAGCATGTTCTGACAAAAAATTAGGTCCATGTTGTTCATTGGCGCAGTGCTAAGATCCAGCACGTTCAGTCGAGCAAAACAAATGCGTTCGCGCAGGTCGCGGGTGATTTCTACTGTTTGCCCGTTGTTGCTAGGCGTGAAATATTTCTGCCGTATCAACGGGTCAACCTGCAGCACTCGGCGCGCTGCATATTCGCCTTTGCGGGCTTTTGCTAAGGTGGGCAGGCTGATATCCGTGGCGGTGATACCGTAAAACAGTTTTTGTTCGCTAGTGGAAAATTGTTCGTTAATTATAATGGCGAGGGAGTAAGCCTCCTCGCCGGTGGAGCAGCCCACGCTCCACACGTCTAGGCTGGCCCCACCCGGTTGCTCGGCCATGAAGCGTTGGCTAAATTCTTCCACCAGTGCGTAAGAGCCTGGATGCCGAAAGAAGCTGGTTTCCTGGACGGTTAAGCGGTCCACCAGTACCGACCACTCCATGACCCGTGACTGGGTCGAACCCATAACTAAGTGTTCGTAATAAGTCTCGTAGTCTTCAATGCCCAGCTCGCGCATGCGCATGTTTAAGCTGGTTTCGAGGAAGGTCTTGCGTTCGTTAGACAGCGTCATGCCGGTGCGGTCTTCCAGCAGCGTTTGCCACAGCTGGAATTGCTCCGCATTCATAGTGGGCATGCGTTTGATCGACCAGCGATCTGTCATTGCAGCACCCATGGCATTGCTCCTGAGCCCGGCTTAAGCCGGATCAGGAGTGCTCCGGTAGGCGGAAGCCGGCAACGGAATTACGCATGTCTTGGGCCATTTCAGCCAAGTTACCAATGGAGCGAGCCGTGGCAGTAGTACCGGCAGAGGTCTGTGAGGTGATTTCCTGAATCACGTTCATGGTGTTGGAGATATGTCCCGCGGAGGCCGCTTGCTGGCGCGCCGCGTTGGAAATGTTCTGGATCAGGTCTGCCAAGGTTTTGGATACGCTTTCAATTTCTTCCAGTGCCACGCCCGCATCCTGTGCCAAGCGCGCGCCTTTTACGACCTCGGCAGTGGTGGCTTCCATGGAAATAACGGCTTCGTTGGTATCGGTCTGAATAGTTTTTACCAAGGTTTCAATTTGTTTGGTGGCGGCGGCGGAGCGTTCTGCGAGGCGCTGTACCTCATCCGCAACGACCGCAAAGCCTCGGCCGGCTTCGCCGGCCATGGATGCCTGAATGGCGGCGTTCAAGGCGAGAATGTTGGTCTGGTCGGCAATGTCGTTAATCAGGGATACGATGTCACCAATTTCCTGGGAGGACTCACCCAAACGCTTGATCCGTTTGGAGGTTTCCTGGATCTGTTCGCGAATGGTGTCCATGCCGTGGATGGTGGCCTGTACGACTTCGGCGCCCTTGTTGGCGATGGCTACTGCCCGCTCTGCTACCGCGGCTGATTCGGCGGCGTTGGCGGATACCTGGTCAATGGACACTGCCATTTCGTTCACCGCAGCGGAGGCGCCGGCAATTTCCTGGGCCTGGTGCTCGGAGGCTTCGGCCAGGTGCATCGCCGTGGACTGCGTTTCTTGGGCTGCGGAAGCGACTTGTACCGCCGAGTTGTTGATCGTTTGTACCAGATTACGCAGTTGGTCAATGGAATAGTTGATGGAGTCAGCAATGGCACCGGTAAAATCCTCGGTGACAGTGGCCTGTACGGTTAGGTCACCGTCTGCTAGGTCGCCCAGTTCGTCGAGCAGACGTAGAATTGCCGCTTGGTTGCGCTGGTTTTCACTTTCCAGTTCGTCTTTCAGCTTTGCCGCTTGGCGGTTCCGCTGGGCCATGATGATAAAGAAGAACAGCACCGCGAGACCCGCGGACACGCCACCTAGCCATACGGATGGAAACAGCCCGCTAGTGGTGTTTTCAAACTGGTTGTTCAGGTTGGTGGATTCTTCCAACAGGTCCTGAGAACGGCGGAAGATGGTGTCAGCTGCGTTACGTACCTGGAACAATTCGGGGGCCGTTTCTAGAATTTCATCCACGGACTGGTTAACGAATTCATCGAACAGATCAGCAATTTCAGCCAGATAATCCAGGGCATCGGGGTCGTTTACCTGGACAATGCCCATGGCTGCGTCACCCTCAATCATGCCGTTCATGATACGACCAAACAGGCTGGCATCACGGCCGAAGGAATCTGCAGCGATTACCGCGCCGTCGCCGCCTTCTAGCACTTTGGCGATGGACCTAACGATGCGTTCAGCCAGCCAGGACTGGCGCTGTGCAAAAGCAATTTGTTCTGGGGCGGCATCGGTGGTCACTAGAATTTCCACCACGCCTTCGTATTCGGCCTGTAGGGAAGGGATGGTCTGGGCCAGCGTATCTGCCACTTCGTGCAGGTCCAGTACTGTGTCCTCCCCTTTCAGAATCACGTCGGCGTTGGCGTTCACTTCATCCCATAGGGTTTGCAGACGGGCCATGGCTTCAGGGTCGCTAACCTGTTCGTCTTTTACGGCGTTCCAGGCTGACTGGAAGCTCTTCTGCGATTTATCCAGCAATTCAAAGGCGTCGGCGTTGCCGGCGGCCGCTTCCAGGGCGTTTTTGGCAATTTGCTGGGAGATCACCCGCATCTCGGAAGCGCGGGTGATGTTTTCCTGGGCCTGGTTTGCCGTAGTGGCGGACAGCAGAAAGTTAGCCAGTGCTAGTACGATAAAGATGGCTAGGCCTACATAAAGGGCAATATTCAGCGTGTTGCCCTCGCCTGCGCCCCCCCGCAGTTTTTCGAACAATGCTCCTGAATTGAACTTCATAATCTGGCTCCTGGCCTGGCGTACACTCTTCTTATAATCCCCGAGTTGCTTTATACGATTAGCCAGTATGGGCTACCTGCATAAAACGTGGATCCTCTGCCAGCCGAGTCAGGCTGAACACGGACCAATACTCCCCTTCCCGCCGGTAGGCCCCGCGCACGAAATTCGTGACGGCGGGATCGCTGACCGGGAGTGATTCCACAAATTCATCAATGGGGAAGTGCTGCATCCCCAATACCTCATCCACGGCCATGCCGGTGTAGAGGTCGTTCTGGTCCAGCACCAGCAAGCGACGGCGCCGTTCTTGAACCGGTGAACTTTTTTCCAGAAAGCCGCAGAGGTCCATCACGGTCATCAGGCGGCCTCGAACGTTAGCGACTCCTTTCATCCAGCTTCGTGCGCCGGGAACCCGGGTGTAAGCTGGCACGGAAAGGATTTCGGAAACCTCATCCAGTGGCGCCACGAATTTCTTGCCATCAAGCACAAAGCCCACACCACTCCAGTAGCTAACCGCGTCCTGCTGCATGGGCAGATCTTTGGCCTGCTCCCGACAGCGCTGGTTGTATTCAGCCAGTTTGATGTATGCGGAGGAGGCATTGTTGCTCATGAGGAGCTCCTTCAGGCGTCGTCCAGCATGCGGTTGACCGTTTGTAGGAGCACGTCTTCGTCCACCGGCTTGGTCAGGTAATCCCGAGCGCCTTGGCGTTTCCCCCAGACACGGTCCGTTTCCTGATCTTTGGTGGTGACGATAACAATGGGGATATGGGCAGTATCGGCGCCTTTAGTGAGTTGTCGGGTGGCTTGGAAACCGTTAAGGCCAGGCATTACCACATCCATCAAGACCAGCTCGGGGAGTTCGGAGCGCGCGGTGGCAACGCCATCAGCGCCGTTGGCGGCCTCGATCACCTCGTGGCCATGTCTTTCTAGAATCTCGCGCAACTTGTAAGTTTCAGTGGGCGAGTCATCCACAATCAGAATACGTGCCATCTTTTCCTCTTCAGGTTTAGCGGCTTAACCGCTTAACCATTGATATGCTGACGAATGGCACCCAAAAGCTCGTCTTTGGAAAACGGCTTGGTCAGGTACTCATCGGAACCAACGATGCGTCCCTTGGCCTTGTCAAACAGGCCATCTTTGGACGACAGCATGATCACCGGGGTTGCCTTGAAGGCGCTATTATTTTTGATCAGCGCGCAGGTCTGATAACCATCGAGACGCGGCATCATGATATCGACGAAAATGATATGGGGCTTGCTGTCGGCGATTTTGGCCAAGGCATCGAAGCCATCGGTGGCGGTGATTACTTCACAGCCTGCTTTCTTTAACAAAGTCTCGGCGGTACGACGAATCGTCTTGGAATCGTCGATTACCATTACCTTGAGGTCTTGGAAATTGTCAGTCATGGAAACTGCCTTCAACCGTGGACCGTAATTGGCCGCAACTTATTGTAATTTTTAGCCTTTCTAATGACTCTCTGAGCGGGACTTGTAGCGTCGTTAGCCCATGCGAAGTTTTTAACATAGATTCTATATTCAATCTATAAGGCCTTATGAAACTTGAGAAAATGTCCCGCTAACGGCCTTACTTAATAAGCGTCGGCGCCAATAGCGAACCGCTCTGTGCGCTGCTAACATTGCTTGGTTCATAGCACAGATCGTACCAATTCCCCCGCCGGCAGCGATTGAGTTGCCTGCGCCTTATAGAACGGAGACCCCATGAGCCTGCGTGTTGGTGTGGTGATGGACCCTATCGCCAAAATCAAACCCTGGAAAGATACCACCTTTGCCATGCTGCTGGAGGCACAGCGGCGCGGCTGGTCTCTGCTTTATATGGAGCCGGGGGACCTGTACATACGTGATGGTCGCACCTTTGCCATCACTCGGACACTGTCTGTCACCGACAATAACGACGATTGGTACCGCCTGGCCGATACTGTGAATCACGACCTAGCGGATTTGGATATTATTCTGATGCGTCAGGATCCGCCGTTTAATGCGGAATACATCTATGCGACCTACCTGCTCGAAAAGGCAGAGCAGGAAGGGGTGATGGTGGTGAATCGTCCGGGCAGCGTGCGTGATAGTAATGAAAAACTGTTCGCTACTGATTTCCCGCAGTGTTGTGCGCCGACACTGGTATCGAGTCAGTCCACCCTGCTGCGAGATTTTGTACAGGAGTTTGGTGATACGGTGATGAAGCCGCTGGACGGTATGGGCGGTAGCAATATTTTCCGAGTACGCAAAGATAGCCCGAACATTTCGGTGGTGATCGAGGTACTGACCCAGCACGGTAAGACGCCGATCATGGCGCAACGCTTTGTGCCGGAAATTACTGAAGGGGACAAGCGCATTCTGATGATCAACGGAGAGCCGGTGCCCTATGCGTTGGCGCGGATTCCCAAAGAAGGCGAGTTACGAGGCAATCTGGCGGCGGGGGGGACTGGGCAGGGCCGGGAGTTGAGTGACAGGGATCGCTGGATTTGTGAACAGGTGGGGCCGACGCTGAAGCGCAAAGGACTTTATTTTGTGGGGCTCGACGTAATTGGTGACTACCTCACAGAAATCAATGTGACTAGCCCTACTTGTGTCCGAGAGTTGGATGCGATTTTTGATATCAACATTGCCGGGCAGTTATTTGACGCTCTGCTCGAGTTGCGGTCGACATCATAGATCCGACCGCAGGGGCGGGACACACTGGCTGCTACCCTAGTGTGGCGGGTGTTGCCCGCCATGATTGGAATCCAATGGTTAACTAAAGTCGTCTAAGAGTTGTAGTGAAAACAATAATATGGAATCAAACCCTGCATCTGCTACCGCTTCTGATCGCCTCACCTTCACGGCTTTTCTTGCGTTGGCATTTCATGGCATTTTGATCTTCGGGGTGAGCTTTGCCCCGGAACTGCAGCGTGCGGCTCCCCATACTTTGGAAGTAACCCTAGCTCAACATCATAGCGATAGTGAGCCAGAGGAAGCAGATTTCATTGCACAGAGTAACCAGCACGGTTCCGGGGATCAGGCTGACAAGCGGGAGCTTACCACTACCGAGCAGGCTGATTTTGCTGACAGTCAGCTGGAAAAGGTGCAGCTCAAGGAAAAGACTACCCAGGAACGCAGGGATCGGGTCAGCCAGGAGCTGGTGATTACCACGGCCCAGGACAGTGAAGATAAGGTTAGTGCGGACCAGAAAAAAAAGACTGATCCTAAACCTTTGAAAGTGGCTAAACAGGAAAACCTGCAGGATCTGAGCCAGCAGATTGCCAGCTTGCAGGCACGGCTGGATGAACAGAAACAGGCTTACGCCAAACGTCCCCGGGTACGTCGCCTGACATCAGTTTCTACCAAGGCTCACTTTGAAGCGGTCTACATCGATGGCTTTCGTCGCAAAGTGGAAACGATGGGGACCCGTAACTTTCCTGCCCGGGCACTGAGCAGCAACACATACGGAGCGGCGCGCCTGATGGTGGCGATCCAGAAAGATGGCACCCTAAAAGAAGTGCGACTGCTTAAATCCTCAGGCCATAAATTCCTTGATCAAGCGGCGATTCAGAGCGTGCGATTGGCTGCACCGTTCGATACATTCACGACTGAAATGAGCCGGAAGATGGATGTGCTGGAAATTATCCGTACCTGGAAATTCGATAGTAATCGCAGGGTGTCGTCTAAGTAGTGGCTTCAACACAAAGATAGGGTAGAGCTAGGCATGGGTGCATGTTGTTTCGCTGGCCACTGAAGTAAAATCAACCTAGGGCCGTGGCGCTGCTGGTACGTTTCGGCAATAGCATCGAATTGGCGATAGGCTTGTCGCTTGCAGCCCACTCTTCTGCCCCGGATACTGTGTCCATGGAAAACTCACCTTTGAAATACCAGTTGTTGGTGGCCATGCCACAAATGGCCGATCCGGATTTTGAACATTCCGTTACCTATATCGTTGAACATAGTAGTGAAGGGGCCATGGGGCTGACGCTTAATCGTCCGGTGCAAATCAGCCTGGGCGATATTCTCAGCGACATGGATATCGAGATCGAAGTGCCGCCGTCGGAACGACATCGGGTGGTGGCCGGTGGGCCAGTACAGCAGGAGGCCGGCTTTGTACTGCATAGCGCGGCTACCCGCTGGCACGCCAGCATTCCTCTCAGCGATGGACTGATTCTCACCACTAGCCGCGATATCCTGGAAGCCATCGCTATTGGTGAAGGCCCTGAACAATCGCTCATTTGTCTTGGTTATGCTGGGTGGGATGCCGGTCAGTTGGAACAGGAGCTAGTCGATAATGCCTGGCTCAGCACTCCCGCCAGCCGCGAATTGGTGCTTGAGACACCTTTTGAACAAACTTGGCACGCTGCCGCTGCTCGCATTGGTGTTGATATGAGCCTGATCGCTACGCAGGCGGGGCATTGTTGACTCACGCTGACATGCCGAAGGTTCTATGCAACACCCGGTGCCAGCCTTGGGTGTCTAGCGTGGAGTATGCCGTCTCATTATGATTTTAGCCTTTGATTACGGTACACAAAAAATCGGAGTGGCCAGCGGTAACGAGCTGCTGGGTACCGCCACTCCTCTGAAAGCCTTGCCTTGCAAAAACACCCAGCCCAACTGGGATGACATTGCCGCGCTGCTAAAAGAGTGGGAGCCGGAAGCATTGGTGGTTGGTTTGCCGCTCAATATGGATGGCAGCGACAGTGAATCTACTGTCCGCGCGCGAAAATTTGCCAATCGTTTGCACGGACGCTTCGGCAAAAAAGTGTGGTTGATCGATGAGCGACTGAGCACCCGCGAAGCCCGCGAACGTACCGGTATTAAGAAAGCAGATAGCCGGGTAGATTCTATGGCGGCGGTGATTATTGCTGAAGGTTTCTTTGCGGGTGATGCAAAGGTCTTTTAATTTTAGCGCTACTGCTCCCGTTCCCATTCCGGCGGTTTCCATAGATGTTTCAGGCGCTGCGTTAGCGGGCCTTTCTGGCCCATGGCCCGGAACATGTCCACGTATTCGTGGCACCAGTTCACCACCAGACTGTTGCTATACACCGGGCGGGTGATGCCGTACTCCACTGGCTGGTCGTTTTTTTCTTCCACGAAGGTGCCGAACAGACGGTCCCAAATAATAAAGACACCGGCATAGTTTTGGTCGATGTATTCCGGGTTGCGGCCATGGTGGACACGGTGGTGGCTGGGGGTATTGAAAATGAATTCGATGGCCGGGTGCAGCTTGCCCACCAGAGTGGTGTGAATAAGGTATTGGTACACCAGCGATAGCGCATAGCACACCCCGATCCACACCGGGTTGAAGCCCAGGAACGCCAGCGGCACGTAGAACAGCCAGCCACCATTAAAAATGTTGGTAGCGTTTTGACGCATGGCGGTGGAGAAGTTCATTCGCTCGGAAGAGTGGTGGGTCACATGGGCGGCCCAGAACCAGCGCACCCGGTGAGAGGTGCGATGGAAGCCGTAGTAACAGAAGTCCACCAGCAACCACAGGCCAATGGCCGTGAATAGGGTCAACTCCACGTCCAGTAGACGGTGTTGGTAGGCAAAGGCATACACCGGAAACGCAACCAGCCCGGCGAACAGCAGTTCGGTGGTTTGATAGCCTGCTCCCAACATGAAATTCAGCCACGATTCACGACCATCCACCAACCGATTGTTGTGGCGAATCTTGCGGTACTCCCACAGAAACAGGCCGATAAAGAGTGGCGTTGCCACCACGAAAATCAGTTGCCGTGCATCCAGAGCTAGCCAGTTGGGCAGCGCATTCCAGAGTGGTGCCAGGCCGCTGTTTTGCCAGACATTGTTGAACCAGTCCATTAGTGCCATGGGAGCCTCGAGATTGGTGAGGAGCGTGGTAGAGCTGGCAGTGTGCGACAAGTACGACTTCCTGTATTGACGATCTGTGCCTTATTTTTGACAATTGGCGCCAATAGGGCAACGTTGTCGATAAGGAGATCCCATGGCCACCGCCATGCGCGTTACTGGTGCTTGGGTGCAACTGCTCACGGACTGGCTTGATCGAGAAAACCTGCCGGCTCCGACATTGCGAGCCGTGCTGGACAGCCGATCCCCTGCGGATTTGGTGCCGCTGCCGTTATGGCGGGATTTATTGCAGCAGGCGGTGGCGTTGCGCCCGGAGCGGCTGGCGCCAGGGCTGGAAATTGGCGCCCTAATACAGCCCCGTCATGTGGGTATGTTGGGATATCTGATTCTCACCTGCCGGACCTTGGGCGAGGCCATGCTCGCCTACCAGCGCTATGAAACCCTGTTCTATGGCCAGGACATGGTGGAGGTGGTGGGGGAAGGCGATCAGATATTGGTGCGTTGGCCCGGCGAAAATACCACTGGGGAGCTGGCGGATAGCGTCGCCATAGCGGCGTTGATCAGCTTTCTACGCCGGCAAGTGGACGCCCCCCCGGTGCCGGCCCAGGTAGCGTTCGCCTTTGCCGCCCCCGCGGCGCCGGTTCGGGCAGCGTATGAGGCTTTCTTTGGTTGTGAAGTGGTTTTTGAACAGGCACATACTTGCGTGGCCTTTCCTGTGCATTTTCTCGCCATTGCCTTGCCGCACAGCGACCCGAGCATGCGTAGCCTGCTGGACCGGCAAGCCCAGGCCATGCTGTCGGCGTTGCCGGGGTCCGATAGTTTTGATCGGGCACTGCAACACGCCATGGTGAGGTTAATGCCGGAAGCGGCAGTGACCTTGCCGCGGCTGGCCGCTGAGCTGCATATGTCTGTGCGGACGCTGCAGCGGCGCCTTACGCAGAGGCAATTAACCTGGCGAGAGTTGCTGGATCGTACTCGCGAGCAGTTGGCGCGCCATTACCTGGCAGACCGGTCGCTGACCTTGGGGAGTATTGCCCTGTTGTTGGGGTTTTCCGAACACAGTGCTTTCAGTCGTGCCTACCGGCGCTGGACGGGTACGACGCCGGCGCGTACCCGCAAGCAGGTGGGGGAGGCATACAAGCCATGAATGTTGTGGTTGCAACACGCCTTGCCGGACTTTACTGGCTCAAGTGATAAAAGTGGTACCTGAGGTGATCATCAATAAAGCTGGCGATAAAGAAATAGGAGTGATCGTAACCGGGCTGCATGCGTAGGGTGATTGGTACGCCAGCTTCTTCGCAGGCGGCGCTTAATGCTTCCGGGCGAAGCTGGCCGTCGCGGTAGAAATTATCCGCGTCTCCTTGATCTACCATTAGCGGCAGCGGGCTGCCGCTGCGTTTGAGTAGCTCGCAGCTATCCCACGCTTTCCAGCGTTCCTTGTCTTCACCCAAATAGCCGCCTAGGGCTTTTTCGCCCCATGGGCATTGGCTGGGGTTGCAGATCGGGGCAAAGGCCGACACTGAGGTGTAGCGGCCGGGGTTCTTCATCGCACAGACCAGGGCGCCGTGGCCGCCCATGGAATGACCACTGATGGCCTGCTTGCCGTTGAGGGGGAAATGTTCCTGAACCAGCGCGGGCAATTCTTCCGTTACATAATCGTACATGCGGTAGTGCTGGCTCCAGGGCGACTGGGTGGCATTTACATAGAAGCCGGCACCGGAACCAAAGTCGTAGCTGTCGTGTTCACCGGGTAGGTCTGTGCCCCGCGGGCTGGTATCCGGACAAACAATGGCCAGCCCTAGTTCGGCTGCAGTTCTGTGAGCGCCGGCTTTCTGCATGAAATTTTCATCGGTGCAGGTTAGCCCGGACAGCCACCACAGTAGCGGCACATCATTGCCCTCCGCTGCCGGAGGCAGGTAGAGGGCAAAGATCATTTCGCAGTTGAGTGCCTGGCTGTGATGTTTATAGCGTTTCAACCAGCCACCAAAGGATTTAGTGGCAGAAACCAGTTCGATATCGGACATGAGGAAACCCCTCTAAAACGGTAGTGGAAGCTCGCCTGCAAGCGATTTTCACCAGCAGGCTGGCTGCCACAGTAAAGGCTAGAAAAGAATGACGGACCGAATGCTCTTGCCTTCGTGAAGTAGGTCGAAGGCGGTATTGATGTCTTCCAGGCCCATGGTGTGGGTAACGAATTCATCAATCTTGATTTCGCCTTTCATGTAACGATCCACATAACCGGGCAGCTCTGTGCGGCCTTTAACGCCGCCGAAGGCAGAGCCTTTCCAGACTCGACCGGTTACCAGCTGGAACGGGCGAGTGGAGATTTCTTCACCGGCACCGGCTACGCCAATAATAATGGATTCACCCCACCCTTTGTGGCAGCACTCCAGAGCAGACCGCATCACGTTGACATTGCCGATGCACTCGAAGGAATAGTCCACGCCACCGTCGGTGAGCTCGACAATCACTTCTTGAATAGAGTCGTTGTAATCCTTGGGATTGATGAAGTCGGTGGCGCCAAATTGCCGCGCCAGGGTTTCTTTGCCCGGGTTGGTGTCGATGGCAATAATACGCTCTGCCTTGGCCATCACCGCGCCTTGAATCACCGACAGGCCGATGCCGCCGAGCCCGAATACGGCCACGGTGGAGCCGGCTTCTACCTTGGCGGTATTAAGAACGGCACCAATACCGGTGGTGACCCCGCAGCCGAGCAGGCAGATTTTATCCAGCGGGGCTTCTTTGCTCACCTTGGCTAGGGAAATTTCCGGCACCACGGTGTATTCAGAAAAGGTGCTGGTGCCCATGTAATGGTGCAGCAGTTTGCCGTTCAGAGAGAAGCGGCTGGTGCTATCGGGCATTAGGCCCTTGCCTTGGGTGGCACGCACGGCCTGGCACAGGTTGGTCTTGCCGCTGAGGCAGAATTTACACTTGCGACATTCGGCGGTGTAGAGCGGAATTACATGGTCACCGGGTTTCAGGCTGGTGACGCCTTCGCCCACTTCCTGGACGATGCCGGCGCCTTCATGGCCGAAGATGGAGGGGAATAGACCTTCCGGATCTTTCCCGGACAGGGTGTAGGCATCGGTGTGGCAGACGCCGGTGGCGACGATCTGTACCAGCACTTCGCCGGCCTTGGGGCCGGCCACATCGACTTCTTCGATAACCAAAGGTTTACCTGCTTCCCAGGCCACGGCGGCGCGCGATTTCATACCCTGTCTCCAGATCATAATTAAACGAGCATTGAGTCTACTGGGTATGCAATAGGGAAATAAGGCACAATTCAGCAATAGATTATTGCTCAGGAGCAACAATGCAGCATTGGGACCGGATTGAGGCCTTTGTGGAGGTGGTGCGTGGTGGTTCATTTGCACGGGCCGCCCGGCACTTGGGCGTGTCCAGCTCCCATGTGAGCCGGTTGGTGGCGCGGCTGGAAACCCAGCTGGGGACGCAGCTTTTGTATCGCACCACCCGGCGGTTAACGCTCACGGATGCGGGCACGGTCTATTTCGAGCATTGCTGCCAATTGTTTGATGGGTTTCAGGAGGCGCTGAATGCGATCAGTGATTTCCAGCAACAGCCCACCGGGGTGTTGCGGCTGACCTGCGCCACCACTTTTGGCGAGCGTTTCATCGCGCCGCTGGTGAACGACTTTCTGGCGCGTCACCCGCAATTATCCGTGCAGCTGGATTTCACCAACCGGCGGGTGGACATCGTGGATGAAGGTTTCGATGTAGCCATTCGCACCGGGGCCTTGCCGGATTCCTCCCTGATTGCGCGTAAGCTCTGCCCGCGACGGGAATATGTGGTGGGCTCGCCGGGCTATTTTTCTCGCCATGCTCGCCCACATACGTTGGGGGAGTTAAGCGGCCATAATTGTCTGCAGGGCTCGTCGGAGCAGTGGACCTTTGATGTGGACGGCCAGCATCGCCACAGCAAGGTCCAGGGAAACTGGAAAGGCAATTCTGGGGCCGCCTTGCTAGATGCGGCTCGCAAGGGCATCGGGCTGGCACAATTACCCGATTATTATGTGGAGGAAGACTTGGCGCGTGGTCAGTTGGTGTCGGTGTTAGATCAGTACGCCTGCACGCATACCGCTGTGTGGGTTGTTTACCCTCGCCACCGGCATTTGTCGCCGAAGGTGCGTCAGTGTGTGGATTTTTTGGTTGAGAAGATGGGGCGTTGAAGGAGTGAGGGTCGTACTGATTGTGGCCATTCACCTGATAGAGCCACAACCGTTGCTGGAACTTACCGACGGCAAACTGGCTGTCTTGATTTAAGAGCTCTGGAGTTTCAAGGTTTGCATCGTTGTCCATAAGTATGCCCCAGAGCCTTCATGATCAGGTTTGGGTTTGGACTGTTGGGCATAGTCTAATCCACGACTCGTTGTGCGTAGAGAGTAAGCCCCGCAATCGAATAGCTCAAACGTCGCGGTTCATATATAGCGGGCTGTTGAAAGCTGGTTAAGGGGCTTCCAATACGTACGCTACAGATTGCCTGATACCAACAGAGCGGTAATGCTTTTCGACAGAATGCCGTTCTCTCATGCCAGATAATCGTAGCGCGCTCGATGTTCCCCTCCAACGATGCAGTGGTGTGGAGAACGGTGTAGCCTGAATGGGGCATCAACCTGGTGGTTTTCTGTTTGAAATCAGAAGAAAAGAAACGTCGCTTCCTGGCCATCTGACATCTCACGTAGAGTGGCAACTTTACCCCCTACGTTGATGTCTAGATGCAGTAGACCGCTACGCCATGGCAAAACAGCAACAAGGAAATAAGCAACAATCACGCACTTCTCACATTCAAGGTCATCATGAGCATTCTGCAACTTCCCCATGCCCGCCCTGATGTTATCCTCATTGACTGGCATGCCACCCTAGTGGATACCCACGACGCCATGTATCACGCGGTAGATGATATTCTTCCTCAGTTGCATGAAATTGACCTTTGGAATCGGCTACTGGATCCGGATGACTCTAAGACCATCGAAGATGCCAAGCTATTGATTTACGTTAAAGATCATCGTCGACTTCATCCCAAAATTGTTTCCCAGCGAAAAATATCCCGCACCGACATTTTTGAAGTGCTATTCGGTAGTGATCAGGAAGCTAAAGAGCGTGCCCACCGGGTTTTTGATCAAGCCTATCGCAAATATGTAGCAGAGGTTCACCCCCTAGAACCGGACACTCGCGAGCAACTTGAGCATCTTCGCCAGCTGAATATACGGCTCGGCCTGATTTCCAACCGTAAACGCGAATTTTTGGAACACGAACTGGCTCTAGTGGACGGCAGCGGCTGGGAAGATCTGTTTGATGTGGTGGTATGCGGCAGCGATGTCGAAGAGCGTAAGCCTTCACCTCAGATGCTATATGAAGCCATGAAAATCCTCGATAAACCGCCCGCGGAAAGCTGCTGGTATGTAGGCGACAGCACCACGGATGTTATTGCGGCCAAGGAAGCTGGGGTGACTTCCGTTTTCTATAATGGGGCTAACTGGGATCAAGCATGGCTGGATAAGATCTTTCCACATACAGTTAAACACCCCCATCGCCCTGACGCTGTGGTTCGCAGCATTGCCGAGCTAACAACACTGGCTCGCCATTTGCTTGCCCAGCACAAACGAGTAGAACGGGCCCGAGGGTGATTAGAGGCCTGATTGGCCCAATCAGCCACCGTCTTCTTTGCCTCAAAAAGGTACATTCGTACCAATAGTATTTTCAACACGCGAGAGCCCTATGAGCCAATACCGTCTGCATGCTTTTAGTGATGACGCCCTAGGCACGGATGACGCCACGGCCTTGGCAGAACGCTTGCGCAAAGGCCACATCACAACTAAAGATGTTACGGAGGCCGCCATTGCCCGCTTGCAACGGGTTAACCCTGCCATTAATGGTTTGGCTTTGGAAACATTCATCGACGCCCGAGATAGAGCGAATGAAGGCGGCTTTAATGGTTTTTTCTCCGGTGTTCCCAGCTTAATTAAAGACAATATCGATTTGGCTGGGCTGCCTACAGGTCATGGCAGTGCTGCGGTTGGGGCTAAACCCATGAAGAAAACCAGCGTGCTGGCCAAACAATATCTGGCCCAAGGTTTTAATATACTAGGCAAAACCACCCTGCCGGCTTTTGGTTTCACTGCGTCCACGGAGTGGGCCCAGGGTTCCTCCACTCGTAACCCTTGGCACCTTAAGTATTCTGCTGGCGGCTCCTCTGGTGGCAGCGCAGCCTTAGTGGCGGCTGGAGCTGTGCCCATTGCCCACGGTAACGATGGTGGGGGCTCTATTCGCATCCCCGCCGCTGTCTGCGGCTTGGTGGGCTTGAAAAGTACTCGTGGTCGCTTGGTTACTCAGGAAGCTGGCAAAGCCTTGCCAATCAATATCATCAGTGATGGCGTACTCAGTCGTACCGTGCGCGACACCGCCAATTTCTTTGCGGAAGCCGAAAAGTACTACCGTAACCGCAAACTGCCGCCTATCGGCCACGTTCGTCGCCCTGGCAAGCAACGTCTACGTATTGGCCTGATGGTGGATTCTATCGCCGGCGACGCCACGTGCCCGCAGACTCGTGCAGCGGTAGAGGCGACGGGTAAACGGCTGGCTGGGCTGGGCCATCATGTGGATGTGGCCCATATCGATCTGCCGCGGCGTTTCGTGGATGATTTCTTGCTCTACTGGGCCATGCTGGCTTTTTTTGTGAGCAAATTCGGGCGGGTCCTGTTTCCCCAAGGGGTCGATAGCAAGCAATTGGACCCGCTCTCACAGGGACTGGCCCGCTATTACCGACAGCGCTTTGTGAGGACCCCCGGCATGTTGCGTCAACTCAAACAAAGCCAGGCCCACTATGCCCAAGTATTTAGCCAATACGATGTCGTTCTTACTCCTGTGCTCGCCCATACTACCCCTGAACTGGGGTATCTTGGCGCTGATGTGGATTTTGACACTCAGCTTGAACGGCTACTTCGCTACTCTACCTTCACTCCTGCCAATAACGCGTCGGGTAGTCCGGGCCTCTCTCTCCCCCTTGGAAAAGCAGAAAATGGGCTGCCTATTGGAGTACAACTGAATGGGCGTCTTGGTGATGAGCGTACTCTGATTGAGTTGGCTTTTGAGTTGGAGGAACAGCAGCCGTTTCGTCACCTAGGCCAGTGTTAATGCTGTATGGGTTAAGGTCTATACCCTTCCTCCGCCGTTAGCAGAATGTCGTCTACGGCGTCGGTATCAGCGAGGGGGGAAGTGCGCCTGAGGCACCAGGAAAACAAGGTGCTATTTAATCGTTGTATGCGTGGCGTCGTAAGGTTAACCCTTTAGCTTCTTTGCTAAGCCACATTGCGTTTGGCAATGGCGCGCAGAACGATTTGACATTGATTCTCGCCGTATTCGCGGATATCCGCTTCAGCATCGGCCACGTTGCGGCTGACGACATTGACTTGCAGGCGCTTGAAAATCTGGAGTGATACATCGAATTCCGAGATATCTTCCTGCAGAGCGATAAAGGAATAGCGTTTAAGGAGGGGGATGAGGTTCAGAATGTTGCTGGCCAAATAGCGGTTATGGGCGAAGCGCCGGGTGGCGATTTCCACAAAATGGAAAGCTAGCTTATGTGCAGAGCGCATATCGTTATTCATAAAGTGCTGCTCAAGCTGTGGCAGCATTTCCACTAAATCTTCGATATCGCCGGGTTGCCAACGGGCGGCGGCCTGCCCGGCGAGCCCTGACAGTAGCATAAACAGGAAATCGTAAAGATCGCGTACCTGCTTGTCGGTGACCTCACAAACACGTGCGCCTTTGCGCGGTTGAAGCTCAATTATGTGCTGCTTTTCCAAGAGCCGAAAGGCTTCCCTGAGTGAGTTGGTGCTCACATCCAGTTGCTTGGCAAGATCATTTTCCGGCAACCGGCTGCCGGGGGCGAGTTCGCCGGTAATGATCTGTTCGCTTAGATGTCGGGCGATTTGTTCACTGAGGCTCACGGCTTGTAGCGACATGGTGGGGTCCTTACTGGGGCCTTGTCTAATTTGGGCCATTATCCATCATGGGCCTAATATCTCATTAATTGAGTTGTTTGACAATCCATGAACTCATGGGTAGTCTCACCGTGACATTGATGACTGTGACTGTTTGGCTTGAACTAGCGAGGTGTGAGCCATGTTCGAGAATACGAATCCTGATGTAATGCTAAAAATGAAAAAATATGGCTACCTGGCTTTTTGGGCAATTATGGTGCCGCTTGTTCCTTTTTCTGCCTTCGTGGGGGTGGAAAGTGGCACGCAGGATTATTGGGCCTGGTTTATGTATGCCTTCATCTTCGGGATTATCCCGGTACTGGATTATTTGGTGGGTAAAGATCCGACTAATCCCAGTGAAGATGTGCAGGTTCCCACTATGAGTGAGGAAGTTTTTTACCGGGTCTCTGCAATCGCCATGGGCTTCGTATGGATCGCGGTATTGTTCTACGCTGGTCATATTTTCATGAACAATGGCTACGGTCTGCTGGGCAAGATCGGTTGGATTGTCTCTATTGGCACCGTAGGTGGCATTATCGCCATCAATTTGGGGCATGAGTTGATCCACAAAGATCCCAAAGTGGAAAATTGGATGGGTGGTTTGTTGCTGTCTAGCGTGACCTATGCGGGTTTCAAGGTGGAGCATGTACGGGGTCATCACGTCCACGTATCTACCCCGGATGACGCATCGTCCAGCCGTTATAACCAAAGTCTGTATAACTTTCTTCCCAAGGCGTTTGTACATAACTTCATTAACGCCTGGAGTCTGGAAAAAAAATACCTGGAGCGTAAAGGGAAGAAGAACATTAGTGTTCATAATGAACTTATCTGGTGGTACAGCATTTCTGCGTTGTTCGCGGCCACATTCGGACTGCTTTGGGGTTGGCAGGGGGTGGTGTTCTTTCTGGGGCAGAGTTTCTTTGCCGCCCTAGCCTTAGAGATCATTAACTACATTGAACACTACGGTTTGCATCGCCGTGTGAATGACAAGGGGCGTTTCGAGCGGGTGACACCTGCACATAGCTGGAACTCCAACTTCTTGTTGACTAACTTGGCCCTGTTTCAACTACAGCGCCACAGTGACCACCATGCTTACGCCAAGCGTCGTTATCAAGTCTTGCGCCATTATGAAGAAAGTCCGCAGTTGCCGGCAGGTTACGCCACCATGTATGTGTTGGCCTTGATACCGCCACTGTGGAGAAAGGTGATGAATCCTCGAGTAGAAGCGTATTACGAGGGTGAATTGGATCAACTGTTCCGCGATGGCAAGCGAGTGAACAATATCGCTTAATGCGGATAACTGTTCTTTATCAATGCTGAATAAAAAAGCCTCGACTATGCCGAGGCTTTTTTATTTTGAGAAGCCGAAAGATTCGGGTCAGCGGTATTCGACTTCGAAGGTGACCGCGCCAGACACGCTGCCAGCAGTTACTGTCTCACCGTCCACTTTTATCAGGCCCGCCTCCAGCTGGAACGTTTCCGTGGTATCGGTAGGGTTGCGTGTCCCAAGGGGGGCAGTAAGCGTGGTTTGCCCATCCAGTGTGACAGGAGTAGCGGTACTGCGCTGCCTGAGTTGAAAAGCGACACCTTCTGCAACGCCGGGCATGCCTTGATCAAGGGGGCGGAGGTCAGTGATGGAACCTGCTACCAGCTGACCAGAAGCGGGTTGAAAGGCAACCCGGATTAGCGAACCGGAAAAGCTGTTTCCTGTATCTGAGAGTGAGCGAGGTGGCACACAGTTAAAAAGATCAATATCAAAAGGTGTAGCGGACACATAGCTTCCGGGTGTTAGCGAGGAAGCCATTGCTGGGTCCAGCGTGACGGTTTGTGAGGGAGTGGAAAGGTCGCAGCTTGAACGAGCAAAAATGTAGTTGATGGTGGCCTCAAGATTCACAGTGATACTTCCTAGAAAGCCTGTTTCCATTACCATTAGACCAATTTTGCCAGATTGATTGATGCTGCTACCAATGAAGTTGTTCATGTTATCAAATGTGATAACAGTGTAAGTATGAAATGTTATCGAGGAGAGAACATCAAGGCTCAATAGCGCTCCAGAGCAAACGTTACCATTGAGTCCGCAATAGCGAATAAATGGGCCTCGTTCAATGCTGTAAAAAGTTTGTAGATGTACTCCAGGGGAAATTTGTAACCGCGATGCGCTTTGACTACTAAATCCAGCAGGTAACGATACGCTTGAAGGCGGTGGGAAATTTCCTGTATTGGTGAAAGGGGAGGTGATGACACTGGAAATAGTGGGGATGAGGCCAACGGCAATACAGCCGGTATAGGTTGATGTTTCTTCAATGACGACAGAGTAGCTGTCAGAGGAATCGCCAGGAATGGCCACGGACCCTGATGATCTCTGAAAGACGATGTTCTGATCGAAGGGGCCGTTCAGGCAGAAACCGACAGCACTGGCCGAATGGCTAAATAAGCCCATAAAAAGAACACCCATGATGGCTAGTAATAATCGAATCATGGTGAGATCTCCCTCGGCTCATGGTCATCAATGCCACCGAAATCATTGATACTTTGGAAATGGAATCGGGTGTAACCACAGGGTTGGCACTTAACAATGAATTCCTCGCCAGGTAGCAAGGTTAATAACTCGTCTAGAGGATGTTTTTTTCCCGTCTTGTCTTCCAGTAGAGGAGAAAAAAAAGAAACAGAAAAGGGGGCCGGGTTTTTAATGCTCACCCCTTCCTCGGTGAGGCTGATTTTCAAGGATGTCGGGGCCTCCGAGGCGGATAATTCATTTAGTGCGTCAGGCCGATAAAAAAGCTTGATCCGAATACGTTGAGCAAATTGTAGCGTGTTGGAATTTTTAGGCTCCGGTGGGATCTCCTGAACATTGATCCAATAAACTGACTCCACCTCTTCGCTTGGAGGGGGCGTGGCCAGGATAAAACGTAGTTTTTGGGTTTCTCCTGGCTCTACTCGAAACACCGGAGGGGTAATAACAAAATTCGGCGCGTCGCTGTGGATCGAATTTCCTGCTTCCTGATGGAAAGGATCAGTCCATGCTTGCCCAGCATAGGGCAGCGAGCTGGTATTCATAACAGAGAGGGTGACGTCATTGTCGCCTGCGTTGTAGACCACTCGCGTACCGCCAAGCACGAAAGCGGCTTGAGCGTGGCTGCTGATAAAAATAAAGATAACGACGATAAAAATGAATGTCTTTTTCATTAATTGTCTCCGCTGGTAACACATATCAGCTTATCAATGATCGTAATGCCAGGCGCAGATTCAATTTGATCAGGCAGGCTGAAAGTACAACCGGTACCGGGAATGAAATAACTAGATTGATTCTGGGTGTGGTTAATTAGCGCGTAACCGCTGCTATCAATAGTGGAAACATTGTTACCGCCAGCATCAACAATAAGGCTGCCAAAAGGAGCGACTTGACCGTTGTCGCTCATTATACGAACCAGGAACCGCTGGGTTGGGTAGATGTTGAACTTGGCAAGGGACACCGCACCCCGTTCGGGAGTGATAAAGTGGCTACGATTACTGGTTTCCAGGTTAGCATCAAGCTTGGAAAAATCCATGGAGACTTCTTGCTGGCGGTAGGGTTGGACTTGAGGTAGTAAAGCCATCCCTTTGCTGTTGGTGGTTATAGGGAGAGCCCCGGTTTGGAAGGTAACATCTTCTACACCTCCAGTATCTGCAATGATCGCCGTTTCGCCGAGTCGGCGACCGAAAATGATCCCACCTTTATGAACAAGAACTGAGCCGCCTGCCTGAGCAAAGTAAAGATCATGGTACTTGCTATGTGAGGTGCCAGCGGTGATCCCTGTGCTTTGACCGGAATAAGATAGCCGAGCTGAGCTTTCTACAAGGTCGTCGTTGCTTCTGCCGCTGGTTACGTTGTATGAGAAACGCTCATCGGAAAGTAATCCTGATATGCCTGCATTGAAGTCTGTCCCGGCATCGCTGTGGGTTTGCTGATAATTGATATAAGTGGGGCGCCTGTTTTTCGAACCCAAAGGCAGGCTGGCGCTGATGCTAACGGTATTGTCACGCTTACCGTTCAGGTTTTCGTTGTGTGAGAAAGATAAGCTATAGTTCATATCCTTATAATTATTGCTGTAACCGCTAACAAGAAAATTTCTCTCCCCTTTGGTTTTCCAATATTTTTCCTGAGACCCTGTGACGTATAGTGAGCCATAACTTCCTAAACTTTGGGTGAGCGTGGCTTCTGTCCGACTTTTTCTTTGCGAAATAATGCTGCCGTTCGATTCGATTACCGCTTCATTAAAGGTGCGAAACCCCTCGGTAGAATAACGATAACCGAGAATCTGAATATTGGTGGATCGGGTTAGGGATTTGGCATAGAAAAAACTGTAACTGTTACCATCCGCATCTTTTCCAATTTCGTCGGGGCGGAAATATGATCTGGATGCATCCACAGAAAATCCACCCAGTTTGCCCAGGTTGAAGCCTACTCCCATGGTGTGTATCGAATACTCTTGGCTTACTAGGCTTGCGCCAAATAAGGTAACATCGTTATCCAAACCATGGCTGATTTCAGCATTGATGAACCAAGGCTCGTCGGTATTATCGTTACGATATTTGCCTGCTGTAATTGCATACTCCCATAGCCCCGGTCTGACTAGATTCGGGATTTGAGTGTAGGGCTGAACAAAACGTTTTTGCGAGCCATCTTCTTCAGTAATAGTGACGGTTAAGTCGCCATTGCTCAGCGATGGTATATCATCAATGGCAAATTCACCCGGTGGGACAAACTGTTCATAAATGGTATAGCTGTTCTGCGTAATTGATACCCTGGCGTTACTCTGGGCAATGCCCCTAATGACAGGTGCATAACCCTGAAATCGGGGTTCTAGCATGGCGCGATCAGTGCCTAGACTGATTCCGGTAAAGGCAAACCCGTCGATGAGATTGCTGCGAAGAAAGGTTTCCCCCGCGGTGAGTTCGCTTCTCAAAGAGGGTATTGCGGTGTAGGCATAGCTTTCTTTACTCTGCCAGTCAGCTTCTTGTCCGGTAGAGTCTGAATAATTTAGGTTGCTACGAAAGTGAATGCCATTGATATCTGCACCCAGATTGAGGTCAGTATAAAATTGGGACCTACTGCTTTGTTGGTCTCTTGATTGCTTGCTTCCTGAAGCCAGATAGTTCATCCGAAAGTTGTTGATACCCTTATTCCATAAATTTGGCTCTATCAACTGCCGGGTTGTGGTTAATGCAATTTGTGGGACCCGTATATCAAGATTCATGCGTTTGGCGTTCAGTGTTAAGAAACTGTTTGGTGCAGCAGCTATATCGATGCAGCGCATGGTTATATCTGTGTAACGAGAATAGTAGGCGGTATTGATCCCCAATTGCACAGCGAGAGGGTGAGTGATGCATGGTGCTGTGCCATTTTCTTGAGAGATGACTTCCACGTCTGTATCTGTGACTTGAGTACCGTTAACTGAAATGCTGAGAGGGTAAATCCCCGGTATCAGACCTTGCCCCTTTTCAAGGTGACTAATGTCTATGTTGGTATTGTTCTGGTTGACAAAAAAATGGGATGTGAAACGGGTTGTTGTTTGAGTCTCTTGCTCGGCATTAGCCGCTTGCGCTGAGGCAATCAGAATGAATAGCCCTAAAGAGTTAACCGCATATCTCTTCTTCTGATGTGCCATTTGGGACGCCCTTCGCCGTAAAGGGGAGGAGGCAGGCCTCCCCCCTGTGCTTCACTCAGTTAAAAACAATTGAGTAGTTGGCGATGGAGCGGACTTGGCCCTCTGTTACCGCGGTAGCGTCGGTGGCAGCGTAGGCTACATTAAAGTCAAGACTCGCACCTGAGGCATCGGCAATGGTCGCTGGAGTGCCATTAATGGTTACTGGTGTTGTGCCATCAGATTCAAGTAGCTGCATGCCAACATTGGCAGCACCGCCAGTAGCGATGTTCTGCAGGATGTTATGACCGACATAAAGTTGACCCGTCCACTGTACGGAGGCGCCTTTGCCGGTCAGATTACATGTCGCAGAGCCTGCATCTGTAGCAACAAGGGAGAACCCGGTTGCCTTGTAGGCGGTATCTGAAGCTAGGAACTCGGCGGTAGTAATTGGATCCAGAGTGACGGTGTTATCTGCTTGGGCGATCCCTTGTTGGGAGACATCCAACGTGCACGTTGTGTCGCTGACCACCCCGTTGAAAATTACTTCACCGGTGTTGGCTATGGCGATTGAGCTGATGCCGCTGATAGCGGCGATGGATATGATGCGAGTGAAATTGTTCATTTTTGTACTCCAAATGTTGTTGTTAGGTTATTTAACGTAACCTTCTGTAAACCAAATCACATTTGGACTGTCGCTACTTATAAATTTTAAGTGCCTCCCCCCTTTGTTTATATACTTGAATGGTATTCGCAAGAGATGATGAAGCGAAACTATTGCTGTTTTATGTTTAAGTTATTGTTATTAAGGGCATTAAAAGAATGGTTTGAAAACGGGTTAATTTTGACTTGATGTATTTTTATTCCTTTATGGCATCAATGGAGAGCGGAAGATAACTAATCGGGCTTAAAAAGGGAGGGTTATGTAAGCCTATAGCGATAGAAAGCCCGTTCAGCGTTGTATACGCATACTAAAGAGGGTGGGGAGAGGCTTTGGTGGGTGCTCGTAGTGTTACGATTAGTTGCAGTTTGTGTTACTGCTTCCAGAACATCGGCGTGAATAGCACTAGTAGAGTAAAGATTTCCAGCCGTCCGGCGACCATTAGTACGGTCATCATCCATTTGGCGCTGTCGGTGATATTGGCAAAGCCGCCACCTACCTGGCCGATACCCACTCCTAGGTTGTTGAGGCTGGCCGCCACGGCGCTGACAGCAGTGGTTAGGTCCATGCCGGTCATAGTAAACAGTAGGGTAAAAATAACCGAAATAGCGATATAAACACCCACAAAGCCCCATACTGCTTGGAGCACCCTGTCGGGAATCGTTTGACGTCCGAAGCGCAAAGCAAACACGCCGTTGGGGTAAATGAGTCGACGTAGTTCGCGAATGCTGTGGTGGTAAACCAGCGCTGCGCGTACGGCTTTCATGCCGCCGCCGGTTGAGCCGGCACAGCCGCCAATAAAGCTGGTAAATACCAACAAGAAGGGAATAAACCCAGGGAAGGCTGCAGCGTTGGTGCTGGTCAGCCCGGTACCGGTACTGAACGAGGCTACTTGGAAGGCGGAATGGCGCAGGGCGTCATCCACGGTAAAATCATAATGAAAGAACAGCAGGCCGACAGTAATGATGGCGGTGTAGATCAGGAATAAGCCGATGAAAAAGCGGAACTCTGGGTCTCGTAGATAAGCCAGCAGTGACCGGCCTCGCCATACGGCAAAGTGCAAGGCGAAGTTGAGCCCGCCGATAAGAATAAAAATGGTGGCTGTCCAATCGATAAGGGCATTATCCCAGTAGGCCATGGAGGCATCGTGGGTGGAAAAGCCTCCGGTGGCGACGGTACTAAAGCTGTGGCAGATGGCATCAAAAACAGTCATGCCAAACGCCCAGTAAAGGACGGCGCAAGCAATGGTAATGAACAGATAGATAAACCAAAGCGCCTTGGCGGTTTCCGCAATGCGCGGGGTCAGTTTGGTATCTTTCATGGGGCCGGGAATTTCGGCCTTGTATAGCTGCATGCCGCCGATGCCAAGCATGGGCAAAATCGCTACGGCTAATACTACTACGCCCATGCCGCCGAGCCACTGCAGCTGCTGGCGGTAGTACAGAATGGATTTGGGCAGGAAATCGATTCCCGACAGAATGGTGGCGCCGGTGGTGGTTAGGCCGGATATGGATTCGAATACCGCATCGGTGAATCCCACCGGCACGTCATCGCTGATGATTAGCGGTAGTGCCCCGATTACACCCAGTACCGACCAGAAAAGAGTGACCACCAGGAAGCCGTCACGGGTCTGTAACTCTGATTTATTACGAAAGAACGGCAGCCAAAGGCTCAACCCAAGCGCTAGGGTAATCACAAAGGAAATTAGAAAGGGGGTTTCACTGCCTTCCTGATACCAATATGACACTGCCACTGGCGGCATCATGGTAAAGCTGAAGACGACGAGCAGCAGGCCGAGGATTTTCGAAATTAACGCGAAGTGCATGAGGGTACCTGCTGGCAAACCGGCACGGACCACGCATCACGCGGCAACCTGATGAAGCCACGGCTTTGCTTGTGCGTAGTGCATTTTTGCGTTTTTGCGTGCATGCGTTTCCTAAAAAAACGTAAAGCCGACCTGGAATAGTTTTTCCACGTCTCGGGTTCGGCGTTTATCGATCAGGAACAGAATGACGTGATCGTTCGGTTCGATCACCACATGGTCGTGGGCAATCAGCACTTTTTCGCCGCGCACTACGGCACCAATGGTGGTGCCTTCCGGCAGGTCAATTTCATCAATGGCGCGCCCCACCACTTTGGATGACTTGGCGTCGCCGTGGGCAATCGCTTCGATGGCTTCTGCCGCGCCCCGGCGAAGGGAATAAACATTGACTACATCGCCTCGGCGC
Organism: Alcanivorax sp. 97CO-5; assembly: GCF_000524665.1. Taxonomy (NCBI): domain Bacteria; kingdom Pseudomonadati; phylum Pseudomonadota; class Gammaproteobacteria; order Oceanospirillales; family Alcanivoracaceae; genus Alcanivorax; species Alcanivorax sp. 97CO-5. Next base: position 77,384 of record NZ_KI965907.1, on the reverse strand, counting down.
ACATGGCTAAGCAGACTACCAATGGTGGACTGCTGAGGCGAGATGGCGATGTCAATGTCATGCCCTTGTACCAGATCTACATAGGCCGGGTTGGAAATCAAGGTCATCACTTTACGAGCGCCCAGTCGTTTTGCCAGCAGTGAGGCCATGATGTTGGCTTCGTCATCGTTGGTCAGCGCGCAGAATACATCGGTGTTTTCGATGTTGGCTTTGAGTAGTTCGTCTCGGTCGGTGGCCAACCCTTGCAGCACCACTGTTTGGTGTAGTTTTTCACCCAGCCATTCAGCCCGTTTGGGCATGCGCTCAAGGACTTTAACGTTGTAGCGATGCTGAATAGTTTTGGCTAGGCGGTAACCAATATTGCCGCCGCCAGCGATAATGATGCGCTTGTAGTTATGTTCTAACCGACGCAGTTCACTCATAACGGCACGGATATCATTTTTGGCAGCGATGAAAAACACTTCATCATCGGCTTCGATAACCGTGTTGCCTTCCGGGATGATGGGGCGGCCACGACGGAAAATAGCCGCCACGCGGGTATCCACGTTGGGCATGTGTGTGCGCAATTCGCGTAATTCGTTGCCCACCAGTGGGCCGCCGTAATAGGCCCGCACAGCGACCAGTTGTACTCGGCCGCCGGCAAAGTTTACTACCTGCAGGGCACCTGGGTGTTCAATCAGACGCTTGATGTAATCGGTTACCACCTGTTCGGGGCTGATGATTACATCAATGGGCAGGGCATTTTCGTTGAACAGTTTTTCCGAGCGGCTGGTGTAGTGGGCGGTACGAATGCGGGCGATCTTGGAGGGTGTGCGGAATAGGGAGTAGGCCACCTGACAGGCAATCATGTTGACCTCGTCAGAGTTGGTCACCGCGATGAGCATGTCCGCATCTTCAGCGCCGGCATTCTTGAGTACGGCCGGGTAGCAGCCCATGCCGCGTACTGTGCCGATATCTAGCCGGTCGCCCAGCTCGCGCAGGCGCTCATCATCGGTGTCGATGACGGTGATGTCGTTGCGTTCATTGGCCAGGTTTTCGGCCAGAGTACCGCCGACTTGGCCAGCACCGAGAATAATAATTTTCATGAACTGAGTTGGGCCCCCGATTCTTTACGCAGGCAAGCCAAGTAGAAACCGTCCGGACCGAGTTGTTCCGGGAACAGTTGCCACCCTGCGTCCACCATTGTGGCCCCTTCCGGCCGTGGCGTCACATCTCTAGCCTGTGGCTGACGTTGCAGGAAGTTACGCACCTGATGATCGTTCTCGTCTCGCAGTACCGAACAGGTGGCATACACCAGCATGCCGCCAGGTTTGAGCAGGGGCCATAGTGCATCCAGCATGCGCGCTTGTAAATCAACCAGTACACCGATGTCCGAGGCTTTGCGATGCCACTTCACATCTGGCTGGCGGCGCAGGATGCCAGTGGCGGAGCAGGGCGCGTCCAGCAAAATGGCATCAAAGGGGGTGCCGTCCCACCAGGTTTTCGGATCGCTGGCGTCACCCTGCAGCAGGGTCACGTCGGTGCCCAGCCTCGCCAGGTTCTCGCGGATGCGCGCTAGCCGTTTACCTTCTAGTTCTAGCGCAGAGAGATCTGCGGCTGGGAATTTCTCACGTAGTTGACCAGTTTTGCCCCCGGGGGCGGCGCAGGCATCCAGGATGCGACCCTTTGCCGGGGCTTGCAGCAATTCAGCAGGCAACTGGGCGGCCTCGTCCTGAACGGACAGGGCGCCCTGCTCAAAGCCGGGCAGTTGGAGCACCGGGCGGGCGGGCTGCAGGTAAATGCTGTAAGGGGCGATGTAGCCGGCGCGGGCGCCTTCGCCCAAGGCGGCGATGGCATCAGCTCGTTGTTGCTGCTGCCGATTTACTCGCAAGGTAAATGGGGGCGTTTGCAGGTTGGCGCGGGCCATGGCGTCGGCGTTGTTGGGCCAATCCTTTTCCCAGCGTTTAAACAGCCAGTCCGGCAGGCTTAACTGGATATTGATGGGGGCGTCGGCCACGGCTTGCTCAAGGGTGATCTGGCTAGCTTTGCGCAGCACCGCATTGCTAAGACCCGCAGCCCAGGGGGCTTTCAGCTTTCGGCATAGCTGCGGGTAGGCGTTGACGATGGCGTGGGCCGGCCGGTTGCTGAACCATAGCTCGTAGAGGCCCGCCAGCAAGGCTAGGCGTACCGGTTGGGCGCTGCCCTTGAGGGGTTTGGATAGCTGTTGATTAAGCCAGTGATTGAGAGGACGCAAATGGCGGCAGACGCCAAAGCAAATATCGCGCATTTGTCCGCCGTCGCTACCTTGCAATGGGAAGTCGCGCAGTACCTCGCGGAGACTTTCGCCGTCGCCCTTGCCTGGCAGTACCCGGTTTAGCGCGCGTACCGCGCTCAGGCGCGGGTCAGGCGTTGCCACAGTGGTCACCAGATTCATTGATAATGGCATCGCCCAGCGGTTCGCCTACCGAAAACAAGGTGGGGTTGCCTCGTAGTAGGTCGGATACCGCCATCCGTCGTTTGCCGGGCAATTGCAGTTCTTCAAGTATCAGGCTGCCATCACCGGTGGCCACATGGATACCTTGGTCGTCCACGCTGAGAATATAGCCCGGTTCATCATTTGCTTGTGCCGGTTGTGGGCTTTCACTGGCGCGCCAGATGCGCATGGGCTGACCGTTCAGCGGCACCCAGCTCACCGGGAAAGGATTGAAAGCTCGAATGCGATTGTAGAGCGCGCGTGTGGGCAGGCGAAAATCCAGCCGCGCTTCGGCCTTGCTTAGCTTATGGGCGTAAGTGATGCCTTCATCTGGTTGTGGCGTGGCGTTGGCCAGGTACTTTTCTAGGTCCTGCAGCACGGTGACTAGCAGGCGAGCGCCTTGGGCGGCCAATCGATCATGCAGTTCGCCGCCGGTTTCGCTATCGCCGATGGGCAGTGATTCACTCAGCAGCATGGGGCCGGTATCGAGCCCGGCTTCCATTTGCATAATGGTGTTGCCGGTTTCCGTGTCGCCAGCGGTAATGGCCCGCTGGATGGGCGCGGCACCGCGCCAGCGCGGCAATAGCGAGCCGTGCACATTCAGGCAGCCCAGCCGCGGCATGTCCAGCACTGCTTGAGGAATGATCAGGCCGTAGGCCACCACTACTAGTGCATCCAGGTTTAGGTCACGCAGCTGCTGGTGAATGGCTTCGCCCTTGAGGTTTTCCGGCTGCAGTACGGTAATGCCTTGGCTATGGGCCAGTTGTTTGACCGGGCTTTGCTGCAGTTTCTTGCCGCGCCCGGCGGCGCGATCCGGCTGGGTAAGCACTGCCACAACCTGATGACCGTTATCCAGCACGGCCTGTAGGCTGGCGGCGGCGAAATCCGGGGTGCCGGCGAAGGCGAGACGTAAGGGTTTCAAAAAATGGCCTTTAGGTCGGTTAGTGTCAATGGTGGAGATGCGTGGCTAGAGCAAAGCTGAAAGCGCAAGCGGGCATCTCTTCAGGCAATTCACGTTTAAGGTCATGGCCGCGCGGTAAGGTTGAAATCGCGGGTACGACGGTTCGTTACCTTGGAAGCTGTTTCGCGCTTTTAAAATTTAAATTCTCAATTCAGCCCTGCTGCCGGTGAATCTTTTCCAGCTTCTTCTTAATGCGGTCTCGCTTCAGGCGGGAAACGTAGTCCACAAACAGCTTGCCGTCCAAATGATCCATTTCATGCTGGATACAGGTGGCGAGCAGTTCGTCTGCCTCCACTTCAAAAGCGTTGCCGTCACGGTCCAAAGCATTAATGCGCACCCGTGCCGGGCGAGTCACCTTTTCGTAGAACCCGGGCACCGACAGGCAGCCTTCTTCGTACGGGGCCTGTTCTTCGGTGAGAGGGGTGATCTGCGGGTTGATGAATACCATGGGTTTATTGTGATCTTCAGACAGATCCATAACGATCAGCTGGATATGCACATCAACTTGGGTGGCTGCTAGGCCGATTCCTGGGGCCGCATACATGGTTTCGAACATGTCGTCGATCAGTTTGCGAAGCTCGTCATCTACCTTTTCCACCGGCTTTGCTACTGTGCGTAGCCGGGGATCGGGGAATTCCAGTATTTCCAGTTTAGCCATGTACCTTCTCAGAAGTTGCAGTAGTACTCGAATTTCGGTTGCTAAATATATGATCGCATTGCTAATATCCAAAAGGAACCGCGTCTACAATAAAGGGGTCGCGGTCGCTCTCGGGGATGAGTCCAATAATGATAAAAGGAATCCGATGATGATGAAATCGGTCCAGCGCGCCTTGACCTTTGGCCTGGTGCTGGCGGTGTCTGGTATGGCCTCCGCAGCGGTGGTGCTCAAAGATGGGCACCCCAGCAAGTATTTCGTGAAAAACGGCGATACCCTTTGGGATATCAGCGGCCGTTTTTTACAAGAACCGTGGCAATGGCCAGAAATCTGGCAGATTAATGAGGAAATCAGTAACCCTCACCTGATATATCCCGGTGACGAAATCCGCCTTTCCTATGTTGACGGTGAACCGCGCCTTTCGGTGAAGCGGGGCGTGGAAGAGACCGTGATGTCCAATGGTACAGTGAAACTCACCCCGCGGGTGCGTGAAATTGCCAATGACCAGGCTATTCCTGCTATTCCGGCTAGTGCCATCCAGTCCTATCTGAAGGAAGGGCTGGTGGTCGATCGCCAGGAAATCATTGAAGCGCCTTATCTGGTGGGTGGCCGTGATCGACGTGTCATCTTCGGTGAAGGCGATACGGTCTATGCCCGTGACACTAAAACGCAATGGGAAGGTTTGGAGCAGGGCTACGGTTTTTATCGGACCGGTGAACAGTACGTGGACCCGGATACCAATGAGGTGCTGGGCTACGAAGCTCGTCAAATCGGCCTCGGTCGAGTGTCCAGCCACGATGACGACATGATTTCTCTACGAGTCACCGACTCCAGTGAGGATCTGCGAATTGATGACCGCCTGTTCTCCACGGAAGATCGCCGTGTTCGAGCCGTACTGTACCCGTCTGCACCAGATACTAAGATTGAGGCGAAAGTGATTCGCTTCTTCGATCGTCTTAACAGTGTGGCCCGTAACGACGTAGTAGTGATTAACAAGGGCCTGCGTGATGGTCTGAAAGAAGGCAATGTGTTGGATATATATGGTCAGGGCGAAGTGGTTCGTGATCGTCAGCAGGGTGACATGGTTCAGCTGCCCCGCGAGAGAACGGGTTCCATGGTGATCTTCCGGGTTTTCGATAAGGTCAGCTACAGCTTGATTATGGAGTCCACTCGACCTATTTACATGAACGACATCGCTGAAAGTCCGGCGGGTAGTTACTGATTCCTATGCGGTAGCGCTCACCGCCGGCGTTTCGACGCCTGATAAACCGTCAACGCACACAAGGAGGTGGGCGAATGGACGGACAATTTAAGCGCCTTCTATTGCAGGCGTTGTTTTCCCCCTCTTCAGCGGCCTTGGGGCGCGCTTTGAAACAACACCGGAGCGTCTCTGCTGCGGCCTCTGATTTTCTTCCTCTGTTACCGGCCGGCCTGAAAGAGCGAGCCAGCCTGTTGGACAATACGGGTAATCTCCAGGCGTATTATGAGCAATTGAGCGGACAAGGTTGGCGCTGGATTGCGTTTGGTGATGAAGATTACCCGCCGTTATTAGCACAGATTCATGATCCTCCTGGCGTAATCGCCGTGCGCGGTAACGTAGAGGCGTTGAATTCACCGGCTCTGGCGATCGTGGGGGCGCGTAATGCGTCTGCCGATGGCCTAGATAATAGCCGCCGATTTGCTCGCAAACTGGCGGCAAGTGGATTTGTAATTGCTAGTGGGTTGGCGTTGGGTATTGATGCTGCGGCACATCGTGGTGCGGTCAGTGCTGGGCGCTCGGTGGCAGTAATGGGTAATGGCCCGGATCGCATCTACCCGCCCCGTAACGGTTCGTTGGCTGAAGAAATTGTGGATACTGGGGGTGCGCTGGTGTCGGAATTCGCGCCGGGCGCGCGTCCGCTTCCGGCACAGTTCCCAATGCGTAATCGTGTTATCAGCGGTCTCAGCCTGGCGACTATTGTGGTGGAGGCCGCCATTAAAAGTGGTTCGTTGATTACTGCACGTACCGCGCTGGCTCAAAACCGAGAGGTCTTTGCGATTCCGGGCAGCATCCATAATCCGCTCAGCAAGGGATGCCACCAGCTACTGCGTGATGGCGCCAGCTGGCTGGAGTCCGTGGACGATATATTTCAGGCTTTTGGTGATTTTCAGCGTAGTGTCGAGGCCGCCGGGATTCACTGCGAAGCGCCAGCATTGCTGACCCAGCTCACCAGTGGGGTTAATTCTCTTGACGCGCTACAGGAGCGGACTGGCTTGCCGGTCGCGGCGCTCGCTGGGCAGTTGGCGGATTTGGAGCTGGAGGGCTGGGTGGAACGGGTGGCTGGCGGGTATCTTAAGCGTCAGGGTAGCGAAGATTGAGCAGGCAAGGTCTTTCCATGGATTCCCACGCTTGAGTCCCTGAGCTGTGCAGGGTAATTTGCCGCTTTTGCTTTCAGGGCTTTGTCATGGATCAGCATCTGCTCAGTGCGGCACAGATCATTCAGGAAGGCGGCGTTGTGGCCTATCCTACCGAGTCCGTTTATGGTCTGGGCTGCGACCCTTTTAACCGAAACGCGGTTATGCAGTTGCTAGCCATCAAACATCGGCCGGTGAGCAAAGGGCTGATTCTGATTGGTGAGAGCTTGGCGCAGTTGGCGCCGTATTTGCACCTGAACGAACAGCAATCGGCTCAGTTGGAGAAAAAATGGCCGGCTCCGATAACGTACCTGGTTGATGCTAGTGATCGCTTGCCTGCCTGGGTGCGAGGGGAGCACCGTAAGGTGGCGGTGCGGGTGCCGGACCACCCGTTGGCGCGGCAGTTATGCCAGCTGGCCGGTCAGCCGATCATTTCCACCAGTGCCAACATCAGTGGCCGCCCGGCAGCGCGTAATCGTTATCAGGTGGCTCGCCAGCTGGGTAACCAGCTCGACTTTATTGTCAGTGGTGCCTGTGACCGGGCAGCCAAACCCTCTACCATTATTGACTTGGAAAGTGGGCGCATCTTGCGACCATGAACACACCGATAGCCCCGGGGGAGAGCACCATGTCAGAGGTTTCGCTGCAGGCGGTGAAAGACTACCTGTTGGATTTGCAGGACCGAATTTGCGATGCGCTGGGCGCTGAAGACGGCGCAGCCACTTTCCGTGAAGATAGCTGGGAGCGGGAGCAAGGCGGGGGTGGTCGTAGTCGGGTGCTGGAAAATGGTGCCGTGATTGAAAAGGGTGGAGTGAATTTTTCCCATGTGTTCGGTGAGCAGTTGCCGCCCTCGGCTACTGAGGCGCGCCCGGAGTTGGCCGGCCGTAGTTTTCAGGCCATGGGCGTGTCACTGGTGATTCATCCGAAAAATCCCTACGTTCCTACTAGCCATGCCAATGTCCGCTTTTTTGTAGCAGAAAAAGAAGGCGAAGCCCCTGTGTGGTGGTTTGGCGGCGGCTTTGACCTAACGCCTTATTACGGCTTCGAGGAGGACGTGGTGCATTGGCACCAGACTGCTAAAGCTGCCTGCCAACCATTTGGTAAGGAAATCTATCCGGAATTCAAAACCTGGTGTGATGATTACTTCTATCTCAAGCATCGCAATGAACCGCGCGGGGTGGGGGGGCTGTTTTTTGATGATCTGAACCGGTTTGATTTCGATACGAGCTTTGCCTTGATGCGCAGCATCGGTGATGCCTATGTTCCGGCCTATCAGCCGATTTTGGCGCGCCGTAAAGATCATGAATTTGGCGATCGCGAACGCCAGTTTCAGCTGTACCGCCGTGGTCGTTATGTGGAGTTCAACCTAGTCTACGATCGCGGCACTATCTTTGGCCTGCAGTCTGGTGGCCGTACCGAATCAATCCTAATGTCGCTGCCGCCGTTGGTACGCTGGGACTACGATTACCACCCCGAACCGAACAGTGCCGAGAGTGAGCTTTACCATAAATTTTTGATTCACCGGGAGTGGGTATGAGCGGAGAAAAAGACAGGGCGGATACCGGGTTATATTGTGTCTTTGGTAATCCGGTAAGTCACTCGCGTTCGCCAGAAATTCACCATGCATTCGCTGCCCAGCATAGCGACCCCGTGCAATATGAAAAACGCGAAGCGCCCTTGGATGATTTCGCAGGGGCGGTGCAGGCCTTCCGTGAGGCCGGCGGGCTGGGGGCAAATGTCACCGTTCCTTTTAAGGAGCAAGCCTTTGCGCTGTGTGATGCCATCACCGAGCGGGCAGACCAGGCCGGTGCGGTGAACACCCTGTGGTGGGATGGCGATCAGCTGCATGGGGATAACACCGATGGCGCGGGCTTGGTAAAAGATATCCGTGATAATCAGGGTTGGACAATTCGTAAGAAGCGGGTGCTTATTCTGGGTGCGGGGGGTGCTGTGCGCGGTGTGCTGGGGCCGATACTGGCGCAAGAGCCCACCTTGTTGCGCATTGCTAATCGCACCAAGGAGAAAGCCGAAGCCTTGGCGGGCAACGTCATGAAAGGAGAAGGCCCACCCGTGCTGGGGGGTGGCCTGGATAACCTCATGGGGCAGTTTGATCTGGTAATTAATGCGATTTCGGCGGGCTTGCACGGTGAGATGCCCGCCTTGCCTGATGGTTTGCTGGCAGAGGGCGCGGTGGCCTACGACATGGTTTATGGTAGTGAGCCAACCCCGTTCATGCGCTGGGCAGAGCAGAAAGGGGCTGCGGCTACAGCGGATGGTTTGGGTATGTTAGTTGAGCAGGCCGCGGAAGCATTTGAAATCTGGCGGGGCTGGCGTCCGAATACCGCGCCCGTCATGGCCTCGTTGCGTTAGCAGCCCATGGCTGACGGTACAGTAATGTATGAGGTCGTGTACGCGTCTGTGGTCAGTCTGATCATGGTGCTGGCTACGGTGATGTTGCATTATTGGACCTTGGCTAGCCTGTCAGGCTTACTTAAGCGCTGGAAAAGTTTCCGCGGCGAAATCCTGGTGGTGGTGATTGTTATGTTCGCGGCTCACATGGTGGAAATAACACTCTATGCTTGGGTGTATCTGCTGTTGGACGTGGGAGATACTGCCATGAGCATTGGCGGGGCGGTGAACGGCAGTTTTTTGGATCACCTGTATTTCTCTGCCGCTTGCTATACCTCTTTGGGGTTGGGGGATCTATTTCCAGTGGGAACCTTGCGTCTGATTGCTGGGGTAGAAGCCCTGAATGGTTTGATATTGATAACGTGGTCAGCATCGTTTGCGTTTTTGGTCATGCAGCGTCGTTGGCGTTTTTAACCCCCCTGTGCGTTGGGGGACGGCTCATCATCAGGGCCGCTTCACATTGATGCCGAGTGAAATATGTTTCTGCGCTTTATTCTGTTGTTAGGCGTATTGCTGCCAGTAAGTGTTATAGCTTCTACATTCGGCTTGTCCTGGGATAATGACTTGTTTGTTGGTTCTGACGGGCATTACACCAATGGCGTGCGTATCAGTTGGGTGGGCGAGGCTCACGATCATTGTGAGAGTAATAGCAGTGTTACCTGTGGCGTGGCGGGTTTTATGTCGCCCTTGCCGGGGATTGCCTTCCGTGATGATCAACATGCTCTGACGTTCAGCTTAGAACAGATGATGATTACGCCTAAGGATATCAGTCAGTCCGCCCCCAATTACAATGATTTACCTTATGCGGGATACAGCAACCTGGAAATGGGGCTGTTCAGTTGGGATGACGATAGCCTGGTAGGGTACGGCATGCGACTTGGTGTAGTGGGTCCGTCTTCGGGCGCGGAGCAAAGCCAAAAATTGGCCCACAAGGTCACCGGGTCTGATGAGCCGCAGGGGTGGGATAACCAGTTGGGCACGGACTTGATTGGCGGCCTCTATTTCATTAATGCCCGCCGTTTCAAACAGTTCCAGTGGGATTCAGCGCTTCAGGGTGAGCTCGGTTATGCCTGGGGTGTAGATGCCAACAATTTTCACGGGACCAGTTCCGCCGGTGGCTTCTTTCGTGTGGGTCACAATCTGCCGCGTAATTTTATTCCTGACTATGCGGGTATTGGTACAGCCGGCTCATTGGTTGGGCTGTTTGATGGCACAGGCTTCGGCTGGGAAGTTTTTATCTCCACTTTTGGTGAGTATATTGGATATTCCTACCTGGAGACCCACGCTAGGCAATATAACGTGGAAACGCGCGACGGGGTGTTGGGTGTGACCGCGGGCGGCGGCGTTCACTGGGATACCTTTTCGTTCACTTTGGCAATACAAAGCTCCACCTCGCCTCTGCGCAGCCGGGATGAAAGCGCCAGTTTTGGCAACATGTCGTTCATGTGGAAAATTTAGCTGTGAGCTTGCTTACGTGCGATCAGGAAAGTGAACGAAGGGAATAATCACCGATTAGGAAGCGCTTAATTTTTGCTCAGCTACTAGATGTTCTGATTATTGGCTGCTTTTCAAATATCGATCTTTCAAGCGCACATAATTACCCGCCACATAAGGCAAAAAGGCTTTTTCTTTCTCGGTGAGCGGGCGGATTTTGCGCGCGGGTTGGCCGCGATACAGGTGGCCGCTTTCAAGGTGTTTGCCCGGCCCAACCAATGAGCCGGCGGCGACAATCACATCGTCTTCCACAATAGCACCGTCCATAATGATTGCCTGCATACCCACCATGACCCGGTTGCCGAGGGTGCAGCCGTGCAACATGGCTTGGTGAGCCAGGGTGACATCGTCGCCGACCTGCAGCCCGAAGCCGCCGGGATTGAACGGGGAGTCGTGAGTGATGTGTAGTACAGCGTTATCCTGAATGCTGACCCGGTTACCGATACGAATAGCGTGCATGTCGCCCCGAATCACAGCCTTGGGCCACACCGAACAATCGTCGCCCAGTATGACCTCGCCAATCACGGTGGCGTCCTCATCTACAAATACCCGTTTCCCCAACTGCGGGGCCTTGTCTTCAAAGCGGCGAATCCCCATCACTGATACACTCGATAGTTCATTTCAATGGCCAGGGACGAGCATGCAACGCCAGCCCGCCCATATAATGTTAGCCATACTGATCTTGCTTGGCGTTTTTCTGCTAAGCAAGTGGCTGGTATTCCAGATGCTGTTGCAGCCGGACGACACTGCTCGTCACCGGCTGCCGCCCGCGCAGACACACGCTGAACCCGAAGCAGGACAGGACACCCATGAGCAACAATCCGCTGATTGATTATCCAGCACTTCCCCCTTTTTCACAGATCCGGCCAGAACATGTTCTCCCTGCCGTGGAGCAGCTGGTAGCAGAGGGCCGTGCCCGTATCGAGCAGGTGCTGGCCGAAGGTGATTTCGATTATGACCACCTGGTACAGGCATTGGATCAGGAAGATGACCGTCTCGGCAAGGCATTTGGCCCGGCCGGGCATTTGAATGCCGTGGCCCAGAATGAAACCTTGCGTAATGCCTATAATAGTTGCCTGCCGCTGCTTAGCGAATACGGTACTGAAGTGGGGCAGAATACGGCCCTTTGTGCTGCCTATCAGGCGCTGCGCGATAGCGATCAGTGGGCCACGCTGAGTGAAGCCCAGCAAAAAGATATCGACAATACTCTGCGCGATTTCCGTTTGTCCGGTGTGGACTTGCCGGAAGAAAAGAAAACGCAATACATGGAAAATTCAAAACGGTTATCTGAGTTGACCAGCAAATTCTCGGATAACGCGCTTGATGCTACTCAAGCATGGAGCAAACACATCACCGATGAAAATGAACTCGATGGCTTGCCCGAAAGCGCGAAGGCCGGCGCCGCAGATCGGGCTAAAGCAGAGGACAAAGAGGGTTGGCTACTGACCCTGGACGCCCCGGTTTTTATTGCGGTGATGAGCCACTGTAAGAACGCAGAACTGCGTAAAGAGATATATACCGCTTGGACCACCAAGGCCTCTGATCAAGGTCCACAAGCTGGCCAGTTTGATAATGCGAAAATTATCGATGAGATCCTGGCGCTGCGACATCAACAGGCTCAGCTATTGGGTTTCGCTAACTACGCGGAAAAGTCTTTGGCGACGAAAATGGCCAGAGATGTTAGTGAGGTTGTACAGTTTCTCGAAGACTTGGCGCGCCGCGCCAAACCCCAGGCGGAGCAGGAGCTAGCGGAACTCAAAGCGTTTGCTGCCGAGCAAGGTGTGGGGGATTTGAATCCATGGGATATTGGTTTTTGGAGTGAGCGTTTACGCGAAGCCCGCTACGACATTTCAGAAGAAGAGTTGCGCCCCTGGTTCCCGGCAGACACGGTAATCAATGGCATGTTTTCGGTGGTCGGCAAGCTGTTCGGCATTCAGTTTAAACAACGCAAAGACGTGGACACTTGGCATGAGGATGTGCGCTTCTACGAGTTGGTGGATGACGATGGCGGTGTCCGTGCGGCGTTCTATCTGGATATGTATGCCCGTACTGGCAAGCGTGGGGGGGCTTGGATGGATGATGCTCGCATCCGTCGTCGTCAGCCTGATGGCAGCGTGCAGACCCCGGTGGCTTACCTGACCTGTAATTTCGCCCCGCCGGCTGGTGGTAAGCCGGGTTTGTTGACCCACGACGAAGTCGTGACCCTGTTCCATGAATTCGGCCACGGTTTACACCACATGCTCACCGAGCAAGATGTGTCCGGTATTTCCGGGATTAATGGTGTGGCGTGGGATGCGGTGGAGCTGCCTAGCCAGTTTTTGGAAAACTGGTGCTGGACCGAGGAAGGCATTGCTCTGATTTCCGGTCATTATCAAACTGGCGAGCCGTTACCGAAGGAAAAGCTGGAAAAAATGCTTGCCGCAAAAAACTTTCAGGGTGCCATGCAGATGGTGAGGCAGATTGAATTTTCTCTATTTGACATGCGCATCCATGCTGAATACCAGCCGGGGCTGAATATTTATCAGATATTGGATGAGGTGCGCGAACAAGTAGCAGTGATTCGGCCGCCCTCATTTAACCGTTTCCCCAATAGCTTCGGGCATATTTTCGCCGGTGGTTATGCCGCAGGTTATTACAGTTACAAATGGGCAGAAGTGTTATCGGCGGATGCCTATTCTCGCTTTGAAGAAGAGGGCGAGTTCAACGAAGAAACCGGACGGGCATTTCGTACGGAAATTCTTGCCAAAGGCGGTAGCCGCGAACCCATGGAGCTTTTCAAGGCGTTCCGTGGTCGTGAACCGAGCGTAGAACCGTTGCTACGTCATTGCGGGATTAATGGATAAAATACCTGATACCGAACGCCCGGAGTCGACGCGAATACGTGTGGCACCGGGCGCTTGCCGTTAACTAGAGAGAGATGATGAAACGCCAATTTATTGCTGGTGCTAGCTGCCCTGAGTGTGGGCAGATGGACAAGATACAGCGCGTCATAGAGGGTGATCAGCAATGGATGGAATGTGTTGCCTGCGGCGCCCGAAAAGACCTAGACGAAAAACCACCGCAAGCCACTGATGCATTAGCCCGGCCGGTAACCTTACAGCCTAGCTCGAAAAAATAGCGCTACCCGGTGAATAAACTGGCGCGGTGTGCATGCGTCTTCGCTACCCGCCAACATTTTATGTGATGCCCCGTGTTCTGCAGACTCTAAACGTGGAGCTTGTCGTTGGACAAGTGATAGCGATCTCTTGCTCCACCTGATCTCATACAAAATGAATAAAAAATTAACGCAGTAGTCCGACATTATACGGTAATGTTATCTTTTTAGTGCTGCGGCGCATTTTTAATCGGGGGAAGGTATGGGGTTAATGACGCAATGTCGATTTGCCTACATGGCAGGTTTTTCTGCTCTGGCTATGCTGCAGGGTTGTTCCCTGCTGGAAGTACCCATGGTTGCGGCAATGGAAGCGCCGGATCACGTTTATATCCATGAAGATGCAAAGGTCGGTGACAAGTCGGTTATAAAAAATCCAGCCAGAGGACACCAGATTATTATCTGGGAAGTGTTGCAGGAATTTGATGACGGTTATGAAGTAGGACTCTCTTGGCAGGATGAAACGGGGCGGGTGATGGCGCTGGGCATGGAACCGGGTCTGCGCCGTCAATTTGTTATCGACAAAGAGGGCAACGTGAAATCCGCCAAGGCGAAATCGGTGCGCTTTGGTCTTGCCTTGCCCATGGCGGTAGCGGCGCCAGGGACCTATGTGAAATCACGAGAAACCATCGAATTTGAAACGCCCCAGGTAATTACCACTCCGGCTGGACAATACACCGTTACCCACGCGCTAGTCTCAGAGTTCGATACTCTGTTGCTGGATAACAAGACTATCGACCTGATCGGCCCGGACGTGAGTTTTGGCGTGGTACATAGCGACCAAGACATCTCCAGTAATGTGCTAGCGGCAACCAACCTGTATGTCGAGATTGCCAAGTTGCAGACGCAGGCGTTTGATCCGACACGCTTGAATAGCGTGCTTACCTCGATTCGTGAGGGAGGGAAGATTAAACAGAGCTTTGATCTGGTCGAAGTGGAATGAGACTCCCCGGGCGCCGGAGGCCATAAAACACAATTTTTTTAAGTTTGTATCTGTGATTTAAGGCATCAGGCACCCGGACGTGTGGTCTCCCGAAAAAATGAAAATCAGGCCCAGTTACCGAGCCATTTTTTCTTGGCTTTTTCCACAAGGTCGCGGGAATCGTGCTGCCAGGGATGGAAGCTCGGGCTGTAGAATCTGAAGTAGGAGGGCAGCAGCTTGCGGAATACCCCAGGTTTGCCCCACATATAATTGAGGCCGCCCAGCCACGACTTCACATTGGTCAACTCGCCCTGCTCCTTCATTAGTTGTGCCAAATGCAGGGTAGAAAAGAGCGGGAATAGAACGCTCACGAAGGCCATTTCTGTGATGCGGGTGAGTTCACTGCCCCCGATTTGCTTGTACACATCAAACGCCACTGCCTTGTGCTCGGACTCTTCAATGGCATGCCAAGCCCAGATCGGCGCCATGCGCGGATCCATTTCATCCAGAGCGCTATACTTGAGCAGAAACTCCTCGGCCATTAATGCGGTGAGATGTTCCACTGCCACGGTGTGGGCCAGCTGCCGTTCCGGCGACAGGTTCTTGCGCATCCAGTCCATAAAAACCTGAATTTCACGATCTAAGCGGCCAAGGCCAACCCCTCGCTCTTCCAGGTAGCCATTGAGCAGTTTGTGCTCTTTGGAGTGGTGGGCTTCTTGGCCGATAAAAGCGTGTACCGCCGTTTTCAGCTCCGGGTCGTTAATGCGGTCTTGGTAATGGCGCACTGAGTCGATGAAAAATCGCTCTCCGGCGGGAAAGCTGGCAGACAGGGCGCTGAGCATCAAGGTTTTAACCGGGTCGCTATCCCACCAGTATTTAGGCACATCGTCAGCTAGGTCGAACTCCGGGCGGCGGACGGTGGGAATCATCATGGCCGGTCGGCTATCGGCGGGATTATCGTGAAGCGGCTTTGCCGGTGCATTCATATTGAGCCTCCTGGCGGAAAAGGAACGGTGGGAGATGGCCTATACGGTACTGGTGAGTGCAGTGGGAGCGTGAGATGCTTGGCGGACAAAGCACTTGTCATTGGTGGCCAAATTGATTGAGCCGAAAACAACCATACCCTGGACACAATTCCCCGACTGGACTCGCCAAAGGAATCAGCCGGTGACCTATCCACGCATGTGTGTGGATGTGGCTGTTCAGCGGGGAGTCGATCGGGATACGCTGCTGGCGCGGGCCGAGTTAGCCCCGTCACGGTTGGACGACCCCTCTGGGCAAGTGTCTTTGCAGGAGACCGTTCAGGTATTTGCGGCCGCGGCAGCCTCGACCGGCGACAACGGCATTGGCTTGGCCGTGGGGCAGCGTATGCCTCTGACTGCCCATGGCAACTTAGGCTACCTGCTCATGTGTGCGGGTACCGCCCGGGAAGCGATTGGCCTGCTGGAACGTTTCTGGGACCTGCGGGGCCGTAGTGCCGCCCTTGAAGTAAAGGTCGAAGGTAGCGGCCTGTTTTTTGAGTTGCTGCCGGAAGTGATGTTGCCAGCCACAGTGCGAGATCTGGTGCTGGGCTCCATGCTGGGCAGCATGGCCAGTGGCATGCGGTTTATCCTTCCGGGCCTGTCGCTGATGCCGGAAATTTGGTTGCAGGGCGAGCCGATGGCGTCAGCCCAAACCCTGGACGATAGTGTGGTTTTGGTGCGTTATCGTCAGGCTAGGGCAGGTATATGGGCGGCGGATGCGGTGCGGTGGCTGGACAGCCCGTTGCCCACGGCAAACCCGGAAGCATTGAGTCAGGCTTTGATCCAATGTGAGCGGGAGAGTGTCTTATTGGCCCCAGGCGATACCCTGCTGCGTCAGGTGCGTGAGCTGTTAGTTCTCGATGCTGAGGGCTACCCGACGCCGGAGCAGCTTGCCGAACATCTACACCTAACATCACGTACCTTGCGGCGCCGTTTGCAGGAAAGGGGGCTGGGCTTTCAGTCGCTGCTAGAAGAAGCCCGACGCCGTGACAGCTGCCATCTGCTGGCAGCGTCCGATATGGAAATTCAGCGTATTAGCCAGTTGCTGGGCTTTGCCGACCCGGCCAATTTCACCCGCGCTTTTAAGGTCTCGATGGGCATGACGCCCAGCCAGTGGCGAGAGCGGCATGCCTAACGAAGTTTTTGCGTTGCGTAGAATGAGGCAGACCCCAAAAAAGTGGCGGTGAACGTCAAACGCTTGCTATCGCGTATTGAATACAGCGAAAAACATGTTGCGTCTTGTGTTATTTCTCTACAAACGCTCGTTCGATCACGTACTCACCCAGCTCGCCACCGCGGGTTTCCTTGAAGCCCCAGTCGTCGAGGATCTTGGTGGTGTCTTTGAGCATGGCCGGGCTACCACACAGCATGAAGCGGTCGTTTTCCAGGCTTGGTTTGGGCAGGCCCAGGTCCTCGAAAATCTTGCCGCTGGTCATCAGGTCGGTGAGGCGACCTTCGTTGCGGAACGGCTCTCGAGTGACGGTGGGGTAATAGAGCAGTTTGCCGTTAACGAACTCACCGAAGAACTCGTTGTTTGGCAGCTCGTGTTCAATGGTGTCCTGGTAGGCCAACTCGGAGACATGACGCACCCCGTGGGTGAGAATGACGCGGTCGTACTGTTCGTACACCTCCGGATCCTTGATGATGCTCATGAACGGTGCGAGGCCCGTGCCAGTGGATAGCAACCACAGGTTTTTGCCCGGCAGCAAGTGGTCGGCGACTAGCGTGCCGGTGGGCTTGCGGCTCACGTAGATCTTGTCGCCCGGCTGAATGTTTTGCAGCTGGGACGTCAGCGGGCCGTCTTGCACCTTGATGCTGAAAAATTCCAGTTCTTCCTCATAGTTCGCGCTGGCAATGGAATAGGCGCGCAGCAGTGGGCGGCCGTTGTCCTGCTCCAGACCAATCATGGTGAAATGTCCGTTTTTGAAACGGAAACCCGGGTCCCGGCTGGTGGTAAAGCTGAACAGGGTGTCGTTCCAGTGGCGAACGCTTTTGACGGTTTCGGTATTCAAATTAGACATAATTAAATCAGCGCTTATTCCAAAATTCCAGATGGTGGAAATTTAACCGAATGGAGGTTATCGGTAAAATGGGTTATACCGATAGATGTTATCGGGAAATCCGATATATTATATTTAATAATAATTCTCATTCAACCATAAGGAGATGGTCATGCGCTATACCCTCAGGCAGCTGGAAGTCTTTCTGGCCATTGCGCACTTTGAAAATGTGAGCCATGCGGCTCTCCATCTGAGCATGTCTCAGTCGGCGGCTTCCGGGGCACTTAAGGAACTGGAAGGCCTTTACGATATAAAATTTTTTGAGCGGGCCGGCAAGCGATTGAAGCTCAATGAGCTGGGCCGCCAGTTCTGGCCCCGTGCAGAAGCGCTGCTGGCCCAGGCCCGTGAGCTGGAATCCGATCTGCAATCCCGCCGGGACTTGGGACGTCTGAATGTGGGCGCCACTCTGACCATTGGCAATTATCTGGCGGTGGCGATTATGGCGGATTACATGGCTCAGCAGCCCGGCGCCCGGGTGCACTTGGAGGTGGCTAATACTCGCTCCATTGTTGATCGGGTGCTGAGCTTTGAGCTGGATCTGGGCCTGATAGAGGGTGAGCTGAATCATCCAGATCTGGAGCTGTTACCTTGGCGGGAGGACGAGCTGGTGGTCTTCTGTAGCCCGGATCATCCGCTATCAAGTAAGCAAGCGCTTACTGATGAGGACCTGCGCGCGGCCCACTGGATTGTCCGTGAGTCGGGCTCGGGTACTCGTCAGACCTTCGAGCGGGCTTTGCATGGCCTGGTGGCTGAGTTAGATCTGGCCCTAGAGCTGGAACACACTGAGGCCATTAAACGGGCGGTGGAAACAGGGTTGGGGATTAGTTGTCTGTCGCGGGTGTGCTTGCAAGAGGCGTTCAAGCGAGGGTCTTTGGTGGAGTTGTCGGTGCCACACCGTGACTTCAATCGGGAATTCTATTTTGTGTTGCACCGCCAAAAGTACCGTAGCCCGGGGATCGAACGATGGCTGGAGTTATGCCGCGCTTCCGTGCAGTAATGTGTCACAGCGCCAGGCCGTTGCGTTGTTTTGGCCAGCGGGGGGATGCCCCCGAGGGCGAGAGGAAGGCGTTCTTTCTCGTCTCCACGTCGCATTTTATCATTAGCCTGGGCGCCTAGTTGTGCGCCTTGTTCGGTATGGCGTCGCGCAGCGGGAAAAGAGATAGCCTTATCGTGATTGATAGCAGGAAGCCTAATGAAGAAGCATCAAAGTCATCACCACGCGCAGCAAAGGTTTACCCACAGAGACTGGCAAGAAGAGTGGCAGGCGTTCTGGCTGGCGGTGGGTTTTCTCACCCGAATACCGATGCTGGTACGTATTGATTACAGCCAGACCTTAATGAATCGCTCCAGCGTGTATTTTCCTCTGGTGGGGCTGTTGCTGGGCGCGCTGTACGCGGGCTTATTTGTATTGCTCGATGCTTTCTGGGCCACTGGAATTTGTGTGGCGCTAATATTGGTGTTCCACCTGTGGATCACCGGGGCTTTTCATGAGGATGGGCTGGCGGACAGCGTGGATGCGCTAGGGGGTGGCTATACCGTGGCCCGGCGCCTTGAAATCATGAAA
This sequence comes from Alcanivorax sp. 97CO-5, assembly GCF_000524665.1. Taxonomy (NCBI): domain Bacteria; kingdom Pseudomonadati; phylum Pseudomonadota; class Gammaproteobacteria; order Oceanospirillales; family Alcanivoracaceae; genus Alcanivorax; species Alcanivorax sp. 97CO-5. Next base: position 58,300 of record NZ_KI965907.1, on the reverse strand, counting down.
GATAGCCGCATTGGCACCTATGGGACGGTGGCGCTGATCATGGCGTTGGGGTTAAAGGGCCTGTTGCTGGCGGAGGCGAAAACGGTCTGGCTTGCCTTATTGCTGAGCCCGGTCGTTAGCCGGTTAACGCCATTGTGGTTAATGCGATTTTTGCCGTATGTAACGGATCCAAATACCAGTAAAAGCAAACCGGTGGCAGAAGGGTTTAGTACGCAACGGTTGTGTGTGGCTACCGCGCTGACCGTGGTTGTGGCGGCTCTGGCGGGTGCGGTAATTCCTGCGCTGTTATCTGTTGTTGTGGTGGCGTTGCTGTGGGGTGGATATCTTTGGCGACACCTACGCGGCTATACCGGTGATACGCTTGGGGCCAGCGTGGTGTTGTGCGAGCTGGTGTTCTTATTGCTTTGGGGATGAGAGATGAATTGATCATTGCGTGCCTTGAAAGCACGCAGAGGAAAAACGGCGCGCCAGCTCCCCGCGCCGTTTTTTATGGTGTTTCTAGGAACACTAAATGGTGGTTAATGGATTGGGTACTAATGGTGGGGGGCGAATTCTAAAATGTCGTCATGAGCACAGTTTAGTGCGTGATCGGATCTGTTCAATGTGGGCAGATTGGGTAAGGCTGTGTTGCAAATGCCGGAAGCCATTGGCAATGGTGCTTATAACAATGGGAGAGAAGACGCATGTCTGCGTTACCTGAATACCGCTCGTTTGATGTTACCGTGCAAAATTTTATTGCCCACGTGCAATTCAGCCGTCCTGAATCGCTGAACAGTATGAACAAGGATTTTTGGCTGGAGTTGCCCCGTTGCTTGCGGGATATAGAGGCGAGCACTGATGCTCGAGTGGTGGTGATTTCTTCCACAGGCAAACACTTTTCTGCGGGCATGGATTTGGCGGTGTTTTCGGATCCTAGTGGTGTCCCAATGGGAGGGGATCCGGGACGAATGGCAGAGAACCTTCGCCGGGTGGTGCTGCAGCTGCAAGATTGTCTGAGTGTGCTCGAGCAGGTGCGAATTCCAGTGTTGGCGGCGATTCAGGGAGGCTGTATTGGTGGCGCATTGGATTTGGTATGTGCGGCGGACAGTCGTTACTGCACAGAGGACGCGTTCTTTACCATCAAGGAAACCCCGCTAGGTATGACTGCGGATGTGGGCACACTTCAGCGTCTGCCTAAGTTGATGCCCCAAGGCCTGGTGAGGGAGCTGGCCTATACCGGTCGCAAGTTTGGCGCCCAAGAGGCGGCGGAGCAAGGGCTGGTCAATAGTGTTTACGGTAATACGCATGACATGCTAGCGGCCGTGATGGGCATTGCTGCGGATATAGCTGCGAATTCTCCGCTGGCGGTGATGGGCTGCAAGGAAATGCTTAATTACAGCCGTGACCACAGTGTTGAGGATAGCCTGAAATACATGGCTACATGGCAAGCGGGTATGTTCCGGCCCGACGATATGATGTTGACCTTTCAGGCCCAGGCGAAGAAAGAACAGGCGCAATACCCGGATTTGATGCCCATCAAAGAATTGTTTGAGTCTTGATCCGCCCTGAACCGGTGAGCCGCTAAGTATAGAAAATCTGTGTTTAGCGCACCACGGTATTCGATATGCTGGTAAGGGGTTTGGAGCGGGGTAAATGGGTAGAGGTTAGTGGGTATTTAGCGGCTTTTTCCCCATAAGAAACAGCAGTGTGTTGCGGCATATTTTAAGCACAGGATAAAGGCAACGAGACAGCTTGCGGGAGCGAAACACAAAAGCATTAATGCGATTAAATAGGCCGCTTGGGCTGCTGAGTAAGGCGATATGGTGCACCGCATCGGCGCCATGGAGATAGTGACCGTTGAGGAGTAATACCATGCCGTCATCCAAGGAAATGCCCTTTTCCTGCATATGGGCTACCCATTGCGGCGCTTGGCGGGCATCAATTAGATGTAATGGCCCAATCGTGTTACGGAAACGGATAAAGCGCACATAGTTACGGCAGGCGGGACATTCGCCATCGTAAACCAGATAGGTGTCGTTTGGATTGGGGGTCATGGGGAATAAACCAAGAGGCTCAGCCAAGGAAACTCGTAGATACAAAGTAACAGGAATAACCCCAAGTAGCCTAGCCTTAAGCCGGCCACGTCGTTAGGCACCAGACAATATCCCCAAATGATGATCAACCAGCCAAACCCGATGACCGGAGCTACTGCGTAAACAGGAATGATAAAAGCCATCAACAGCAGATGTTTGAAAATTTCACCGCGCCGGGAGAGTGGAAGCAGTAACATGACGGCAATGGCAATTTGGTCTACATAGTTGACCCAAGTAATCACCAACGCCAAGCGATGCAAGGCCTCAGAGCTGTGCAGTGTGGCGGTGGGTTGGTCGGCAAGTAAGGGGTCTAGTGCCCGTACATAAAGTTGGCGGTTTTCAGAGAAAATATCGCCATCCATCCCCGTTACCAGTGAGCCCAGAGCACTAAAGCGGCTATCTGTCATGAGAATAAACTCAAAGAAATCGCCACTTAGGTAATCCGGAGAGAGGGTTTTCTGTACCACGGCCATCATCATGGTGAAGAAAAGCAGATAACGAGCACAGCGCCTTAGAAAAGCGGGCCGATCAATCGTGTTGTCGAATGCTAGAAACAGACTGAATACCCAGTAACAAAGCAGGTATTTGTGGTTATCCGCGTGTGTCCAGTTCAACCATAAGGCTGCGGAGCTGAATAAAAAGACCACAAACCAGAAGGGGCCTTGTCGCAGTAGCGCTGGCCAGACCAGGTAACTGATGACCAACAGTTGGAAAGGGATGGCGAAATAGACATGGGGAAAGCCATGAAAAATCAGGATGCCCAGAGTTAAAGCCCCAACGACGGCAAGAAAATCCTGTTGCTCCCGGCCACACAACTTTTCCAATAGCGGCGACGTGAGGGTGGTGCTCAGTCGCCGGTTGATGGCGTCAGTGTTTAACACGGCAGCCCTCCGCGTTATTCCAGTAGGCGCTGCCCAGAGGGGTGCGGGTAAGGGCGCCGGTGGGCACGTCAAGCAAGGTTTTCCATGCCACCAGCTGCAAGCCTGTTACGGCTAGAGGCTGATGACTGCTGGTTTTGTCTCCGGAAAGGCCGGCGACAGCGTAGCTGCGCAGGGTTTGGTCATTCAGGGTAACGGTTCTCACGGTGCCACTAGGTAGCCACACTTTGTTGGCTGCATAGTGACAAAGGGATAGAAGGTTCTCTATCGTCGGCATGGCATTGAAATGAGCAAGTGGCCGACCTAAAGCTTGGCTGTTGGCAAGAAATTGTTGCTCTGGGGTTTCAAGCATAATCGAAACTACCCGGGTGCCGGGGGCGTCCTGGGTGGAGAACATGCCCATGCCTCCGCCTTTCCACTGGGACAGGTCGCTATAGGTTACGTGGTAGAAATGGTTGAAAAGAATCGCCAGAGAGCCCGCCACCAGTAAAAGGAAAAGGCGCGCTTCTGCATACTTTCTGCTAGAAAAAAACTGTTTCATTTTGGCGGGGATGGGCCGCCCAAGCGGGCGGCCCGGAGAGGTCAGCCGGCATTATCTAGCTCGGATTGCAGCTCAGATGTTTCTGATTCGGAACAGCTGGCCCAGATGCTGCTACATTCTGCGCGAGCTTCATCGACCAGAGGCACTTCAGACACAATTGCGGCGCCAGCAAAAATGGCCAGAGCCAGGGTGGCGTAGGTGAGTTTCTTCATCACAAGTTCCCTATCAGATAAGTGTTCAGGCGAATGCAATGATGATTATGGCGCTTGGTGTTAAGCCAGGGTATACCCCAAATGGGGCAATGTGGGTAAGGGTTATGCCATGAGATGCTTATGCGTTAGAGCAAATTAGACACAAAAAAGGCGCCACAAGGGCGCCTTTTTTAACTGGAACGATCGCTTACAGAGCGACGATGTTCTCAGCCTGTGGGCCTTTAGGGCCCTGGGTTACGGTGAACTCAACCGCTTGGCCTTCAGCCAGGGTTTTGAAACCGGAACCAGTGATGGCGCTGAAGTGAGCGAAAACGTCTGGGCCGTTTTCCTGCTCTAGGAAACCAAAACCTTTTGCTTCGTTGAACCACTTAACGGTGCCTTTAACTGTAGACATAACACTATTCCTGAAAAAATGAAGTTTCGCCTCAATGGCGTAAGTAGCTGAAAAACGGGGACTTGGACTTCGGAACTGCAGGACGAGTTATACAGAGAAAACAACGAAATGAAGTGCGTGATTCAAGTACGATCTTTTAGCTGGGAGTGAAGATACCCGGATTCCTCCTTCGTGTACAGCTAAATTGCATCTTAAAGATGCTTGGAGGGGTGATTTACGATGATTTTTCTATTCAGGCCGGTGATTCCGGTGCCCACACCACGACTTGCGCCCACTGTGCGAGTATCGGCGCTATGCTGGTTGGGCGGCCCAACAGAGGGGCAAACGGCGTTGATTTGATCGTGCTGTTCACAGAAGCTTCGTTTTCACCGCCACGCATTTTTAGTTCTTCTAAAATAAGGCTATGACTTCCTACGCGCCAAATATATTGGATGACCGCGTGTTTGGTCCCCAACAGCTTGATCAGGTTTCAATGGCAAACAGGCCCTAACGTTTCTGGCGCGACGCCAGTGGCTATTGTAAATCACCAGACCTTGGCACGATGTGGCTTGGGGCTATGAATGACCAGATAGAATAAGGTGATTCAGATGGGCGAGGTACTCTTCTTCCTGCCACAACCAGGGGTAATCTGGACACGCTAACGAGGTCGGGGTTAGCGTTTCCACCCCTTGGGTCAAGGCATTTACTACCATCATTTCGTGCAAGTCTGCCCAGCCGGTAGGCAGCTTGTGCAGATTCTGCGGCTGGCGCACGAAGCCTTCACTGATTACCGGTTGTAGCCGACGCAAGCGAGTAAAAGCCATGCGCCGTTGCAGCTGATCTTCCAGCCGCCGCTGCCAGTGCATACCGCCGGCATCCAGCAACAGCTGCTTCATAGGGTTGGCCAGTTTGCCTAGCATGCCGGAAGCCGGCAGGGCGTCGCCGCTGGCTAGTCGATAGCGTGGATCATTATCTAGCCACACACTGAAATCGAGGAAATCCAGTTCACTGGTGTCCAGTTGTCGAAACTGTTCGCTGAGCGCCACGGTGGTGCTCAGGCCGACGGGTACCGACGGAAACAAGGCATGCAACGCGCGGGGGACTTCGCGCAGGTAATCCTCCAGTCGCTCGCCGGCGGCAGCGGACCAGTGCGATGGCAACGAGCGCTCTGGCGAGCGCTTGAAAACCCGCCTGGCCACGCCGTGGGCATAGGGTAGGGAAGGAAACTGGTAGCAGAAATCAACCCCTGCTACATCGTGCAGATAGCCCCACTGCTCTATCAGCGAGAGGGTTTCGCTCCATACCCGGACATAATCTTCCGGGCGCCGCACAAAGGACCGGCGGGCGCGGCTGTCATTAATGAAACGGCTGCTGAACCAAACCTTCAGTCCCCGCTCGTGGGCCGATTGCAATACCTGCTGGAGCTGATGACGAATTTTTACCTCAGTCGCAGGCGCACCTTGGGGCATCAGTTCACAGCGATCCATATGGATGCCGTTTTCAGGGGTAGCGATCAAGTGGGGGCAGGGGTCCAACCGCAGGGTATTAAAGCCCCGTTGTTGAGTCTCATCGAACACACGCTCCAGCGAAGCAAAAGCACCATCGCGAATATCGCGCTGAAGCAGCCAGGATAAATCCCAGCAGGCGATCGCCAATGATTGTGTGTTGTTATGCGACATCCAGGCTTACCGTTTTTTAGATCAAGCGCATCAGCATACTCGTTTCGGAGGTTGCCTCAATGACTCAACTCTTTGTTACCCTCTATTGACCCGCCCTGACTTCCCGACACATGGCCAAAATGGCGCGTTACGAATTACCATTAAATAGTGCGGCTGGACCAGTAACACTATGATCGCAAACATTAAAATGGTACTAGCAGCATTCCTTCTGGCCTCAGGTCTGGCTTAGATTGCCCAACAATGCTCAGACACCGCACCGCCGGACAATGTTGCGCCACACGTCCCCTCGGTGAGCTGGAATCTCAGGTGTCTTTGGCGGCTTGTAAGCATTGAGCAAACCCACTACTCAATTCTGACAACCAGGGCAGGTACTTCTGTTGTAAGGAGTCGCGTCCTAACGGATCCAACGGCTGTACGTAACAGTCTGGGCACAGACGTTTGAGCAGGCCGGCCCGAGCTTCCGGTTCCTGAACCGCGCAACGCACTTGCTGGTCTCGCACCTGCCCCGCCAGGGTGACAAAACGACGGCTACCCGGCCCGGCCCCCAGTTGTTCTGATACCACCAACGGGTTGGCCAACCCAAGGCTTTCGGTTAGATAACCCCAAGGCTGGTGATAGCTCAGCCAGGGTACCTGCGCCAATGGCATCAACTGCTTTTTCTCGGCTTGTAACTGAGCCTTGGCCTCCTGCTGCCACAATTGGGGCTGGCCCGGCGTTAGCCCGTGCGGAAATTGCTGACCGACGGCGCCCGCCAGTAACACCATATTATCCACGGATAACCACAGGTGAGGGTCGGTGCTGGCAGCATGCCCCTCATGGTCATGGTCCTCATGGTGCTGATGCTCACCATTGCGTCGGTACACGCCTTCCAATTCCAGTAAGGCCACAGTCCGTCCTTTACGGCGCGCCACCAGAGGCGCCAGTGGAGCCTCCACGTCCGCGCCCAACCACACCACCAGATCCGCCTGCTGCACCGCCATCGCTTGGCGAGGGGATAATGCCAGCTGATGCGGATTCTGGTTGCCCTGCATTAAAGTAGTGACCGTAATCTTTTCACCATAGAGGCTGCGCAGTACCTTCGCCAACGGCTCCACGCTGGCTACCACGGTCTGACTCCAGGCGGGGGAGCCAAGGAATAACAAAAGGATTAACCAGAAATGACGCATGGGGTTCCTTGAATTGAAATGACGCAGCAGGAGCAACCTCCAAGTCGCAAGGTGCGGGATGGGCGTAGCTCCACTCGAATAACGACTCAGCCGCACCGACAACAGAAACCCTATCTGGCGGAGGCAGCCTGCATCGCCTATGGCGCACCTTGTCGTTTGCTGCGGTTAACTCGCCCTTCAGTGCAGGCGAAAGAGCGGCAGTATATCATTACGTTTTTGTACTTCGGGCCCTTTTCTTATGCCAGAACCTTTGGTCACTGTGCAGTCGGTGTCGGTTACGCTAGGAGGCAATGCTGTGCTGTCTGACGTCAGCCTGAGCCTGGCCCCCGGTCGCATCACTACGCTGATTGGCCCCAACGGCGCCGGTAAGAGCACGCTGGCGCGGCTTGTACTGGGGCTAGTGCAGCCAGACAGTAACCATGGCACGGTGATCCGCCGTAAAGGCCTGCGGGTGGGTTACATGCCCCAGCACATCAAGATCGACGACAGCCTGCCGCTCACAGTGGACCGTTTTTTGTGGTTGGCGGCACCGGGGCCTACGGCCTCCCGCCGGGCGGCCTTGGAGCGGGCCGGGGTGGCCCATCTGCGTCGGCGCGGGGTGCAGCAGCTGTCCGGCGGAGAAATGCAGCGGGTACTGCTGGCCCGCGCCTTGCTGCGCAAGCCGGATCTGTTGGTACTGGACGAGCCTGCCCAGGGCGTGGATGTGGCCGGGCAGAATGCTCTCTATGGCCTGCTCAAGACCGTTCGTGACGAGCTGGGCTGTGCCATCCTGTTGATTTCACACGATCTGCATCTGGTCATGGCGGCCACCGATGAAGTCATTTGCTTACAGCGCCACGTTTGCTGTTCCGGCAGCCCGGAGTCGGTAAGCCGGGACCCGGCCTACCACGAGTTGTTCGGCCCCGGTGCCGGTACACCTAACCTGGCGCTATACACCCACGATCATGATCACGACCATGATCTGCACGGCAATGCCACGCATTCCCACGATCACAACGGGCCCTGCAATCATGATTGAATTGTTACTGCCGCCATTACTGGCCGGGCTGGCCGTGGCATTGGTCTCCGGCCCCATGGGTGCCTTTGTAGTGTGGCGGCGCATGGCGTTTTTTGGCGACACCCTGGCCCACGGCGCGCTATTGGGCGCAGCGCTGGCGCTAGCGCTGGATATCAGCCTGTATGTGGCGGTGGTGGCGGTGTGCCTGGGGCTGGCTGCCGCCCTCAGCGGCCTGCAGCGGCAACGGCAACTGGCCGGAGACACCCTGCTTGGCATTGTCGCCCACACCACCCTGGCACTCGGGGTCATCGCCATTAGCCTGCAAACCGGCATCCAGGTGGATCTGTTCGCCTACTTGTTCGGGGATTTGCTCGCCGTAGGCTGGCAGGATGTGACCGGCCTGTGGGTAGGCGCCATGGTCATTCTGATGCTGATGCTGTGGCAGTGGCGGGCACTGCTCAGCATTACCGTCAACGAAGAACTGGCCCAGGTGGAAGGCATCGCAGTACAACGCACCCGGCTATTACTGATGTTGTTGCTGGCCCTGCTGATCGCCGGTGCCATCCGCACCGTGGGCGTGCTGCTGATTACCTCGTTGCTGGTGATTCCCGCCGCCAGCGCCCGCCGTCTGACCCATACGCCAGCACAGATGGCTGCGGTGGCCAGCGTGCTGGGCACCTTGTCGGTGCTGGTCGGGTTGGCGGTAAGTTGGTACGCCAACACGCCGGTGGGTCCATCCATCGTGGTGGCCGCCAGCAGCTTGTTTGTGCTGACGCTGTTGCGCAGGGGGTCATGACAAGCCTCTTTGGTAGGAGCACCTCTTAAGGTGCGAACCAGACCCTCGCCGAGCAATCGGATATCGGCCTGAACCTGTCGCACCCTGGCATGACTGATGGGCCTTCAGGTTGATGCCGTGCTGAGCAAGATTCATGCCCCTGAATGAGAATGCCTACAGCGGCGTAGTAGAAGGGTTTTTCCGGAGTTTGAATGAGTGTGACCCTCAACCAACGTATCTGGATGCTGGCCTGGCCGTTGTTATTGTCCAATTTGACCGCCCCGTTGCTGGGACTTATGGATACGGCGGTGGTAGGCCATCTGGCGCATCCTCGCTACCTGGCGGCGGTGGCGTTGGGCAGCAATTTCTTCATGTTCTTGTATTTTTCATTCAACTTCCTGCGCATGGGTACCACCGGCTTTGCTTCTCAAGCGCAGGGAGGCAAGCGGGACACCCGTGTGGTGTTACTGCGTGGCTTGCTGCTATCGACCCTGCTCGGGTTTGCCCTGATTCTGTTGTCACCGCTGCTGCGCGATGCGGGCCTGTGGCTACTGGGCGGCAGTGATGCGGTGCAGGGGCTGGCGCGGGATTACATCAACATCCGCATTCTCGGTGCTCCTGCCGCGCTGGCCAATTTTGCCCTTATTGGCTTTGCCATCGGCACCCACAACACCCGCGTGCCCTTAAAAATGACGGTGTTGATGCACAGTACCAATGCGTTGCTGGATATATTGCTGGTACAGGTCTGGAATCTGGATGTCCGTGGTGTGGCCATTGCGAGCGCCTGCGCAGAATATGTGGGCTTGGCCGGTGGTCTGTTCTGGCTGCGCGCTGCCCTGCGACCGCCCGCGCATAGGGAAACCGTGTGGCAGCCTGTGGCTATGTGGGCACTGATGGCCGTGAACCGGGATATTTTTATTCGTAGCTTGGCGCTGCTGACGTGTTTCTTTTTCTTCACCGCCCAAGGCGCACGGCTCGGCGATGCTACGCTAGCGGCCAATGCGGTACTGATTACCTTTCTACTAATCCTGAGTAACCTGCTGGACGGGTTTGCCAATGCTGCGGAAGCGTTGGTGGGGGAAGCTCAGGGCAGGCAGGATCACCAAGCCTTTGCAGACGCCGTGGCGGCTACCGGCCGCTGGACCATCGGCTGTGCGCTGGTGGGCCTGCTGGGGTTCTGCTTAGGCGGCGCACCGTTGATTGGTTTACTCACCGACCTGCAATCGATCCGTGACACGGCCATCGAGTATCTGCCTTGGGTATTATTGCTGCCCGTTACCGCTAGCGCCGGATTTTGGTTGGATGGGATCTTTGTCGGCGCCACCAGGGGTACCGCCATGCGCAACACCATGCTGGCGTCAGTGGGGGTCTTCTTTATGCTTTGGGTATGCTCCCGTGGCTGGGATAACCATGGCCTGTGGTTAACCATGAATGGCTTCATGGCAGCCCGGGGAGTATTCATGGCCTGGGTGTTATGGGGTCGACGTCGCCATCATGCATGATCTCAGCGTTTAGTTCACACCGGCTAGGTTTGTTCAAATACATGCGCTGGTCAGCAGAGTACAGCAATGCATCCACGTCTTCGAAATGATCCGGCCCCGTCTGCACCACGCCCATGCTAATACTGACCTCTGGCAATCGCTCCGCCAGCAGTCGTCGAGTCCGTTGGCAATAGGCAAGTTCCGCTTGCTCTTCAGTGCTGTTGGCCAACACTACGCAGAACTCATCGCCACCATAGCGCACACAAGTATCTTCACCTCGGGCGGTTTCTTTTAGCACCTTGCCAAGCTCAACAAGGACTCGATCACCATAGGCATGACCGCGCCGATCATTGATTTCTTTGAAGGCGTCCACGTCCACGAAAATCAGCGCTACTGGTTCTCTGCGGCGTTGAGCGGCCTTCACCGTTCGGTGCAGGACTTCGTTAAGGTAACGGCGGGTTGTCAGGCCGGTGAGGGCATCGATACGTAATTGGCCATTACGCATGGCAACCGTTTCTTCCAGTGCCCGCGCATATTCTTCGGTACGATCCTTTGCCGTTTCGATTTCCGACACTAAGCTTAAGATATATGTTTCAAACACCAAGGTGACGTCAAAGTAAATTAGCTTGTCCAGCGCCTTCAAGGCGCGGTCTCGCTCTGCACTGGCATCAATGGCTTCGGTAATGTTTTTTACCAGCAACCGGTGCAGCAAATGCACTGCGGAAAGGTAGAATTTTGGCTCAACGCCAATTCGCTTGTGCACCAAGCCAATTCGCAGGCGGTTGTTGGTGTATTCTAAGTCGTAGACGCCGGAAAATAGGTCCAGAATGTAATGACGCTGGGCGTTCACCAGTCGCTCTAAAGTATCGACATCCCCAATCAGCGCAGCAATATCCGGGTTGCTGGTTTGAATGCCATAGAATATCTCAACGATATCATCGAGGCGGCTCTCCACATGGGGTCGGCACTGTAGCAGCGCGTCCACATCATCATCATTGAAATCCAGCAGACGCTTTCGAGCATCGATATCCATCTCGGTGATTCGCATCTGCTCAAGCAGCGTTTTCATGGTTGAATGCATGCCGTCCCCTCTGGCCTCAACGGGCCTCCTGGCCCATGCAAACTTACTAGTACCCTTAATCATACCCTCGGCATGGTGATCGCCATAGCGTCAAGCGAGATAGAATCACGGTGGGGGACCAATGGTCAGAATCAGAATCGGAAGGTAGAGCTTGAGATAGAGTCAAAGCAAGGGGGGGCTAGGCCGGGCTCTGGCTCCCGGCTAGGCAAGATCATCTTTTCAGGGCGCCATCACGGTCAAGCTTACTTACCACGCTCTTGGCGTAGCCCTCGGCACCGCTTTTCAGACTGTAGGGACTCATGCTGCGAGATTGAGCTTGCCACACGGGCTTCGCCGTTTTGACGCTGTAAAGCTGGGTTTGCAGGTAATAGTCAGTGGCGCTCTGATAATAACCTGGCTGGTACAGCGCGCGATGGCTGTAGCTTACATAGGGGCCATAGCCAAGATACATGGGCGCCGAAGCCATAGGCAGGTAATCCACCGTGGGCGGCATGTATTCGTCACGCTCTTGGCTCTTTAATAGTGTCACCACCATGACCCCATCGGCGTCGCTATCTTTTACAGCCTGCTCAACCTTGCTTCGAAAATCCGCTGCCTGCCGGTTAGTTGCCGGCAACGTGGTGCTGCCTAAGGTGGTCTCCACCTTGCGCTTGGCCAGGCTCTTCTTTACTTGCTGTTCTACAGCAGCAGAGGCCACTGGGTTTTCTGACAGCACCAGCACATACAGGTGGGCAAAGCTCGGCCGTGGTTCGTCGGTTTTGGTTTGCCAGGTGGAATTGGTTTCGGTGGTGGTGGCGCAGGCCGCCAGCAATAGGAGCGAGCAGAATGCAAAAACACGTTGAGCCATCAACATATACCGTCCTTGAAGCAAATGGATTGGAGAGCGTTTGGCTACTGAGGCTCTCGGTTCAGGCCAGGGTCTTTGCCTGAGCGCGGCGGGTTGTGACGTTCCGCCTTTAGGGCCTGTGTCCTTTGGGTGCACGCGAGCTACAAGAGCTCCTTACGTGCGTAATCCAGCATGTAGCCTTAGGTTGCGCGCAAAGAGCAGAGTAAGGGGGCAGCGTTTACTTTTTGCCACCGGGCATGATGAATTTCATTAAAGTCATAAACCACATAAGCTGGCCCGGATCGCCTTCGATCTTGATATTACCGGCCTGCATGCCTTCCATGAACGCCATCTGGTTTTTGCCCGCTTCCTGCAAGGTGCGGAAGGCATAGCCTGCGTCTTTGAAATTTAGGGTTACCGTGGGCTTGCCGTGAATACCCGCCTTGGACACGACCTTGCCTGGCATGAAATGAAAACTGCGCGCCGGCTTGCCCGCGAAGGTGCGCCACTGCATCACCACATTGCGGTTCTCCAGCTGCTTTTGAAAGCCTGTGTTACGCCACGCCAACCAGCGTAACCGCCAACCAAGAACCAGCAATACCAGTGCAAATTTCATGAGAAATCCTTGTCTGTCAGGGGCAAGCGTCAAACTGCAATACGGAAATAGGCCATGCAAGCCAATGACTTCTATGGCTGTTCCATAGTGTAGCGCGGGGCAAGAGAATTCGTCTCGCTTACTTATCCCGCCCGCGCCCTGTCGCTAACAGCTTGTGGCTGTTACGGCATTATTGCCGGTAGTTCCTTGTTGAGCTTCATTTTCTCTTTGACCGCTTCACCGGTGAGCGCATAACCCAACAGGCTGCCATCCTTGCTACGGAACAGAGCCTGCACGGTATTACCCTCGGCTTCCACTTCCCAGGCGCCTTCGCTGCCTTCTGCAGCAGGGCATACCACTACTGGGCATGCCGGGGTTTTAATGGTTACCGGCATGACGCCGTAGCTGACTTCAGTGGTCTCACCCGCGAGGGTTTTTGCCAAGGCACGGGCAGACGCCATTAACGGTAGAACGTAGGGAAGCACATGGCCCTGCACCTCAGCGCAATCGCCCAGCGCATAGATATGCTCCGCGCTGGTACGCAGGCTCTTGTCGGTCAGGATGCCGCGATTGGTATCCAGCCCTGCTTCCTTGGCCAGGCTGATACGCGGGCGTAGACCGATAGCCGATAACACTACGTCGGACTCCAGTTGGCTACCATCGGACAATTCGGTCACCAACTGGCCGTTATCGCCATGATGTACCGCCTTGGCCAATGGGCCAAAGTGGAACTGCACGCCCAGATCCGCCAGCCCACGGCCCACCGCCTCTGAGGCTTGCTCAGGCAGTAGCAATGGTAGGCAACGGCCCATGGGCTCAACCAAAGATACCTTGAATCCGCCGTTGGATAAGTCGTTGGCGAATTCACAGCCGATCAGACCGCCGCCGAGGATGGTCACGGTCTTCTTGCCTTCCACGGCTGCTCGGAACTTACCGTAGTCCATTAGATCGTTGACGGAAAACACTTCGCCCACTGCATCGCCTTCCAGCGGCGGTGTCCAGGTGTCGGCACCCAGCGCCAGTACCAGTTTACTGTAGTCCAGGTGGTCATCGGGCAGCAGTACGCGCTTGTTAGCGGCATCAATGCCGGCTACATGCACGCCAGTGCGAACGTCAACATTAAGTTGCTCAGCCACTTTTTCCGGGGTGGCCATGCACAGGTCATCGGCGGTTTTCCCCTTGCTGAAGCCGGCAGACAACATAGGCTTGGAATAGTTACGACCGTCGTCTGCGGTGAGCATGACGATGGGGGTTTCTTTGTCCAGCTTGCGGAATTCCTTGACGGTGTTGAAACCGGCCAAGCCGGTGCCGACGATGACAATAGGATGCATGAGTAATCCTTAACAATTAATGGACAGGCGGAGTGACTGAGGTAGTGGTTTAAATTTCTACCATTTCAAAGTCGTCCTTGCCCACGCCGCAATCGGGGCAGACCCAATCTTCCGGCACGTTGTTCCAGGCGGTACCCGGCTCAATACCCTCATCGGGCAGACCTTCGGCTTCGTCATAGATGAAACCACACACTACACATTCCCACTTCTTCATTGTGAACCTCGTCAGGTAAAGTAAGCTCTTACTTACTGTGCTACATACAGGGCGTTCTCAGGGGGCGTTAACCTATCGGCGTAAGGCAAAAAAATCAATGCCAGCCGGCACCGTCTTACATAAGCTCAAGGTTGCTGTTCTCTGATTCCTGAAGCACTAGGGCGCCGCTTGCTCTACCGTAAGACATGGGCCATAGTCCTGCCGCCCGCGATAGTGCGCGATATCATGAGAGAGCCATGTTGCCTGCCGCCCTGCACCCCGATAGCCTTTGGCGCCCACTGGAACAGCTGGTACTGCCCCCGATTATTCGGGACTGGATGGCTGATCCAGACTCTCTGACACGGCGTCTCAAGCGCTACGGCCACTTCAGTGTGGTTCCCGGCCTACATGCTATTGCCTTGCCTCGAGCCGATGAACGGAGGCTGTTATCGCTGCCGGTAAGGCGCGCTGCATTGATCCGTGAAGTGACACTGCACCTGGATGATACCCCGGTGGTTGCTGCCCGCAGTGTGCTGCCGCTCACTAGCCTTGCCGGTGCAAACCGCTCCCTGGGGCACATGGGTAGCCGCTCCCTTGGCCTTGAACTGTATAACCGCCCGATCTGCCAGCGGGATCAGGTGTGGGCCCGACTCGCTTCGACTGACCAACATCATTCGCTATGCTGGGGTCGCCAATCGCGCTTTATCAAACGCGGCGCGCCCCTGCTGGTGGCGGAGTATTTTCTGCCCGCGCTGTGGGAGAAGCTGCACGTCGCACGTTGTGTGCAAGCGTCGTGGCTACACGACAAAGCTTATCTCTATGCATCTATTAGGGGAGAGCCAACGGACGCGGTGCGGTTGTCGCGTTTTTAATTGGTTATCCTCCTGGCTCGAGTCTTGAAACTTGTCGCTTGTCGTTTGAAACTCATCTTCGCCCTGACAACTCGGATGCCCCATGTTTGCCTTTGTTGAACAGCGTTACCCGACTCTCTGGCCCTACATTCAGTTAATGCGCCTTGATCGCCCCATCGGCACGCTGTTGCTGCTATGGCCCACGCTGTGGGCGGTATGGATTGCTGGGGCCGGTACGCCGAGCCTGACCGTTATTGTGGTTTTCTTTCTGGGCGTGGTGATCATGCGGGCGGCGGGGTGTGTGATTAATGACTTTGCCGATCGGAATTTCGATGGCGACGTAGAACGTACTCAGGGACGTCCGCTGGCCACCGGTGCACTCAGCGCCAAACAGGCTCTGGCCCTGTTTGGCGGCTTAGGTCTATTGGCTTTTGGGCTAGTGCTGTTTCTCAATGAGCTGACCTTTTGGCTGTCTTTCGGCGGCTTGGGCCTTGCAGTGCTTTATCCCTTTACCAAGCGTTTCACTTTTATGCCGCAGCTTTTCTTGGGCGCTGCCTTCAGCTGGGCCATCCCCATGGCGTTTGCCGCTGAAACCGGTGAAGTGCCGGAAATCGCTTGGCTGCTGTACGTGGCCAATGTGCTGTGGACGGTGGCCTACGACACTGAATACGCTATGTGTGACCGTGAAGATGACCTGAAACTAGGCATCAAAAGCACCGCCATCCTGTTTGGCGATGCCGACCGCCTGATGATCGCCATCCTTCAAGCCCTGACACTATTGGCATTGATTATGGTCGGCCACCGGCTGGGTTTTTCCTGGCCCTGGTACGCTGGTTTGGTTGGAATGAGCCTTAGCTTTGCCTTTCAGCACAGCTTGATCCGCTACCGTGAACGCTGGCCCAGCTTTCACGCATTTCTGAATAATCATTGGGCCGGAGCATGCGTGTTTATCGGGTTGTATTTTCAGTATTTTTGAATCGCTACAAGTCCCCTATAGCGGGGGTGTCTTAGAGTGCCACCTAATGGTGTTCGGCGCCGCGATTCAAGGGGGACGAAAGGGATAATTCGGTCCACCTGAGCGGCTAATCGAGGGCATATTATTACCGTATCTTAAGGCCTGGCGTGTGTTGTCGTTTGTGGCTTGGGGCTGTCGCCAGATGGTTGCAGGCCTTCCGTTCGTCTTAACCTGCGTTGTTGCGTGGCGGGGCTCTATCTGTCATACACATGTCATAAAAAAGCAATCTAATAGATAACATCCCGAGCGGCACACGCCACTCACAAGACAGGCAAGGAAGGAAGCCATGTCCCGAAACCGTATATTGATTGTTGATGACGAGCCCGCTATTCGTGAGATGGTCGCCGTCGCCCTTGAACTGGCCGATTTCGATGTGCTGGAGGCAGAGAATGCCCAACGTGGCCATGAGATCATCGTCGATGAGCGCCCGGATCTGGTGCTGCTGGATTGGATGCTGCCGTCGGTCACGGGTATCGAACTGGCCCGCCGGCTGAAGCGTGATGAGACTACCAACGAGGTGCCCATCATCATGCTCACTGCGAAAAGCGAAGAAGATAACAAGATTCAAGGGCTGGACGTTGGCGCCGATGATTACATCACCAAACCCTTCTCCACTCGTGAACTAATCTCCCGCATTAAAGCCGTGCTGCGGCGCGCGTCTAGTGTCGCGGCGGAAAAGGCCATTGAAGTAGAAGGTCTGTGCCTGGACCCGGTGAGTCACCGCATTAGCGCCAACGATTCTCCCGTGGACATGGGGCCCACCGAATACAGGCTGTTGGAATTTTTCATGAGCCACCAAGAGCGGGCCTATTCGCGCACCCAGCTACTGGACCAAGTATGGGGTGCTAACGTCTATGTGGAAGACCGTACCATCGACGTGCATATCCGCCGTCTGCGTAAGGCGCTGGCTCCCTTCGGCTACGATCGTTTTATTCAGACCGTGCGCGGTACCGGCTACCGGTTTTCAGTGAAATCGGCCAAGGCAGGTTGAGACGGCAGGCATGCGGCTGCCTATACTAGGCAGCGCCGTCGCCCCCCCCCGATACCGGCTAACGAGCAAAGTAATTGCGGTGGAATACCCATGAAAGCCAGCTTGGCCAAGGAAGTTAATCGCATTGCCGGCCTGATATTTCTGGCCGCTCTGGCTGCCCTGGCAGTGGGCCACACTTGGCCACTGCTGGTAGGGCTGGGGGGCTATATTATTTGGAGCACCCGGCAACTGTTCGCCCTGTACAGCTGGCTGGTGCGCGACGATCATACCGAGCCACCAGACAGTATCGGGCTGTGGGGTGAGTTTTATACCCGCCTTGAGCACTTGTTCCAAAAAGAACGTCGCGCCCAGGAAAACCTGCAAGGCATCATCCACCGCGCCCAACAGTCAGTGAACGCCCTTGACGATGTAGTCATCCTCATCGACCAACACGGTTATCTGGAATATTGGAACCATGCCGCCGAACGTGCCATGGGCTTTAATGCGAGCCAAGATCTGGGCCAGCCACTGACAAACCTGATCCGCCATCCTCGGTTTACCGGTTATCTAAGCAAAGGGGATTTTCAGGACCCGCTGGAAATCCCTTCACCGGTGAATGACAACCGTATCCTGCAGTTCCGCGTAACTGAGTTTGGTATCGGCGAACAATTATTGATTGCTCGTGACGTTACGCGGCTGCATCACTTGGAACAAATGCGCAAAGATTTTGTAGCCAATGTGAGCCATGAATTAAAGACGCCGCTTACCGTGCTCAAAGGCTACCTGGAAACCCTGCTCGATACCCTCCCGGAAGAACAGGCCCGTCTGCGTCGCGCATTGATGCAAATGGACAATCAATCCAACCGCATGGAAGCCCTAGTCGCCGATTTGTTATTACTGGCCCGATTAGAAGGAACGGAAGCTGACAGTGTACGTCAGGCGGTACCCGTTCATGGCATGCTTAATCGGATGAAAGAAAATGCGTTGGCTATAGGCAGCGACAAGGATCACCAGATCGAGCTGGATGTTCCTCTCGACGCACGCTTGATCGCCAATCCGGCTGAACTGGAAAGTGCCTTCGGCAATCTGATTACCAATGCAGTGAAATATACGCCGGCCAACGGCACCATCCGTATCCGTTGGTGGCAAGATTCTTGCGGCGCGCACTTTTCTGTCACAGACAACGGGATTGGCATCGACCCCGCCCACATCCCGCGCTTAACGGAACGTTTTTACCGGCCAGACAATAGCCGCGTTACAGAAACCGGGGGCACCGGCCTGGGCCTCGCCATCGTTAAACACGTAATGATTCGCCATGATGGGCGCTTGGAAATCGTCAGCGAACTGAGCAAGGGCAGCACCTTTACCTGTCATTTCCCGGCGGAGCGGCTGGTTAGCAAGCCAACGGCAGTGGCGGGTTGAATTTCAGGTTCAAGAGGTGTGTTTCTAGCCGGCTGTTGAAATCTCTTTTGTCAGGACGTTCTCAACATTATTGTTTTCGAGAATGGTATGTTTTGGCTTCGGTTTTTTTGCTTTATAAAAAGGAGCAAGACCCCTTTGTCATTCCCCGGTGACAACGCCCCTGATCTTGGGGATTCTTCGTTTGTGTCAGATGTCGGCAAAGTTCTGCCCGCCCTTTAGCCAGCGACGTAACAGGGGGTCGATCCACTGTGGGTAGTCTTGCATTAGTTTGTTGGCGATCTCTTTGGCGGGCTCCATTAACGCTTCATCACGAACCAGATCGGCGATGCGAAAGGCCAGGTCGCCGGTCTGGCGAGTGCCCAGCCATTCGCCGGGTCCACGTAGTTTCAAATCTTCTTCGGCAATAACAAAACCGTCGGTGGTATCGCGCATTACCGCCAGGCGTCGCTTGCCAGTATGCGATAGAGGGTTTTTGTATAGCAGTAAACAGTAGCTTTGCTCGGCTCCACGGCCTACGCGACCGCGTAACTGGTGTAACTGCGCGAGGCCCAACCGTTCGGCGTTTTCCATTACCATGAGGGTGGCGTTGGGTACATCCACGCCCACTTCGATGACGGTGGTGGCAATCAGCAATTGCGCTTCTCCCCGCGAAAAACGTGCCATACGCTCGGCTTTTTCTTTCGCCTTCATGCGCCCGTGTACCAGCTCCACCTTCAGCTCCGGCAAGGCGATCTGTAATTCCGCAAATGTTGCTTCCGCTGCCTGAGCCTGCAGTTCTTCAGACTCCTCAATTAAAGTGCAGACCCAGTAGGCCTGAGTGTTTTTCTTTTTAGCAGAGGGACGGCAGGCATCGTTAATGCGTTCGATTACTTGGGGGCGTCGGCTCTCGGGAAGCACCAAGGTGTCGATGGGCTTGCGGCCCGGTGGCATTTCGTCGATCACGGATGTGTCCAGATCGCTATAGACGCTCATGGCCAGGGTGCGGGGAATGGGCGTGGCGGTGAGGACTAATTGGTGGGGAACCTGAATGCCATGGGCGTTATCCTCGCGCCCTTTTTCACGCAGGGCCAGCCGCTGCTGCACACCGAAGCGGTGCTGCTCATCAATGATGGTGAGCCCAAGGCGATGGAACTGTACGGCCTCCTGAAACAAAGCATGGGTGCCGACCACGATGTGCGCACTGCCATCGGCTAGCGCTGCGTTGGTTTCCCGGCGGGCTTTTACGCCGAGGCTGCCCGCCAGCCAGTGTACTTTTATACCCAGTGGCGCCAGCCAGTGGTGGAAGTTTTCTCGATGCTGTTCCGCCAGCAGCTCCGTAGGTGCCATTAACGCGACCTGATAGCCGGACTCAATGGCGGCAAGGGCGGCGGCGGCGGCTACCAGGGTTTTGCCTGAGCCCACATCGCCTTGTACCAGACGTAACATGGGGTGGGCTTGTTTCATGTCGCCCATCAGCTCACCGATGACTCGTTTTTGGGCGCCAGTGAGGTTAAAGGGTAGGCTGTCCTGTAGTTTTTCAAACAGTGTCTGCCCGCCAAGGCGCGGGGCATGGAAGGCTTTCTGTCCGGCGCGTTTTTGCAGCATGCCTAATTGGTGAGCCACCATTTCTTCCATCACCAGCCGTTTTACTGCCGGATGTTTGCCTTCCAGCAGTAAGTTCACCGGGTCATCTGGTCGTGGATTATGCAGTTTGCTCAAGGCGTCGGCTAAGCTGGGCAGGCCGCTCTGATCCAGCAGTTGGGCAGGAATCAGCTCTTGGGGAGGGTGCGCCTGTAGGTATTTCAGGGCCTGCCCGGTGAGGTTGCGCAGGGTTTTCTGACTGACACCGTCGGTGGTGGGGTAGACCGGGGTCAATGCTTTTTCCAGTGGCGGCAGGCCGCTGTCAGCATAATCTAGCTGGTATTCTGGATGATAAAATTCCAGCCCGGCGGAACCAGGACGGGGCTCGCCATAGACGCGAATAGTCCGCCCGCGCTCTAGGGTGTTCTTCTGTGCTGCGCTGAAATGGTAGAAACGCAGCGTCACCATGCCGGTGCCGTCAGCCACTTTGCAAAGCAGGGAGCGACGTCGGCCAAATATCACATCGGCGGCCATTACTTGACCCTCGATGACCACGCCGGTTTCCGGGCGCAGGCTGCCGATGGGGGAAATGCGAGTGCGGTCTTCGTAACGGAACGGTAGGTGGAAGAGCAGATCTTCTAGGTTATGCAGGCCCAGCTTGGCCAGTTTTTCCGCAGCGGCGGGGCCGACGCCCTTGAGGCGGCTCAGGGGTAGGCTGGAGAGGGAGTCACCGGCCATGATGTTAGGTCGCCATAACCGCACCTGTTGAGGTGCAGAGGGTGCTTGGAGGCGTGCCGGCAAGTCGGTTCGCATCGCTACAGGAGCTCTTACAGGGAAAAACCGGCCTGTTCATCGTTGTTATCCTGACAATCCTTCCTTGGGTACGGCCTGTCGCAATACTTCGATTGCTTTGGGGCGTGGGAAGCTATCGCGCCAAACTAGCGCGATGGTCCGCGAGGGCACTGGTTCTTCAAATGGACGAACCGCAAAAGTGTGCTTGTCGTATCCATGTTGGTGCAAGGCAGAATTGGGCAGCACGGTGATGCCCAGGCCGCCCGCGACCATATGCCGCAAAGTCTCTAGCGAGCCGCCTTCGATTTGCACCAGGTTGCGTTGGTGTTGAGAATCGATGGCGGGACACAGTTCCAGTACTTGGTCGCGGAAACAGTGGCCTTCACCGAGCAATAGCAGAGTCTCGCTAAGCAGCTGTTCAGGTGCAATTTTCTTTTGCTTGGTCCAGGGGTGGTCTGCCGGTAGCAATACCGAAAAAGACTCCTCGTACATGCGCGCACGCACCAAACCACCACCGGAGAATGGCAGGGCAACGATGATGGCGTCCAGCTCGCCGTGCTCTAACTTGCGCCGCAATACGTGGGTGTAATTCTCTTCGATAAATAGCGGCATTTCCGCTGCGGCTTTGCGGACCCGCGGCACCATGGTGGGAAAGAGATATGGGGCAACGGTAAAGATTGCGCCAACCCGCAGCGGTGAGCCAAGCTGATCGCGCTGGCTCATTGCCATCTGGGAAAGTAGGTCCGCCTGCTCCAGCACGCGCTGGGCTTGCGCGATAATGGGTTCGGCCTGAGGCGTAACCACCACTTCCCGGGGGCGGCGCTCGAACAGTGGCATGCCCAGCTGCTCTTCCAGTTTTTTAATGGCAGCACTCAGGGTTGGCTGGCTTACGTTGCAGGCTTGGGCCGCGTGGCCAAAGTGGCGTTCCCGGGCTAAGGCGACCAGATAGCGAAGTTCTGTTAATGTCATGGCATTGATACGCTTATTCGATTGAATACCATTGTGCATATTAACGGCGTCGTACGCTAGGTGCCGGATGACTAACGTAAGAACAGCCTGCGTTCGCCATCCGGCATCGGGTTACTGGCGGTACGCAAGGAGCCTTCATGTCTCATATTTTGATTGCCGGTCTGGGTGACCTAGGCAGCGGCTTGGCCAAACAATTAATCGTAGACGGGCATCGCATCAGTGCCATTCGCCGCGGTGAACAGGCGCCGGGTGGAGTGGAATTGTATAGCCAAGATTTGACTGTAGGGGTGGCCATGCTACCGCCGGATCCGGTGGATTTACTTGTCATCATCATGACTCCGAGCGAGTACAGTGAAGAAGGGTATTTGCAGGCCTATGTACGGGCGCCGCTAATGTTATTGGATGCTCTGGAAGGCCAGCAGCCGCTGTCCCCGGTAGTGTTTGTCTCCAGTAGCGCGGTGTTTGGCGACGTGGAAGGGGTGGTCAATGAGCTAACCCCTCCTCGTCCGAGCCGCTATAACGGCAAGGTGCTGCTCGCGGCGGAAGAGGAAATTAGCACTCGTAGTCTGAGTACTGTGGTGCGCTTTACCGGTATTTACGGGCCGGGACGATATCGGCAGATCGACAAGGCAGCCAGATTGGCCCGTGGCGAAGAAAGTCTACCTGCCCCCCAGTGGACCAATCGGATCCACCGTGACGATTGCGTGGGGCTACTGCGTAGCGTGGTGCTAGGCTGGCTGGGTGGCCATGAAATGCCACCGTTGGTGATTGGCACCGATGCGGTGGGCGGCCGTAATCTGGATGTATTGGAATGGTTGGCAGACCAGCAAGGGTTGACCTTGGCGGTGCCGGATGAACCGGCAGTGGGCAAGCAGGTGACGAGCCTATATATCCAGCAGGGCCATTACACCCTGCAATATCCCGGCTATCAGGACGGCTATGCTCAGGTGTTGGCAGGGAGGTAAGCGGCCACATGACTTTATCCTTGAGTGAATCCAATGCAGTGTCTGCGCATCATTTCTTATTCGGGATGATGCGGCGGCGGCATTTCAAATAATGATCATGGCCCGTTTTGTTTTGTGGGTTGTCGCTTACGCCTCTGTTCTGTAATTGAAGGGAGTTGCGTGGGCAGGCGGCAAGGGCAGAAGCGCATTCCCAACCAAATCACGCTAAAATCGCCATCTGTCGGCTGAGAGCTTCATCGTCGATCATTTTTTCGTCGATAGACTTGCCTCCGGCGCTGGCATTAGTAAAGTGTGCGCCTCAATTTTTTCTGTGTTGGCGTGGCTTGGTTCTGATGCGCCCGCAAAAGCCTGTAATGGGCGCAATGGAGTAATGCGAATGAGCACGCCGGTTGCCGTGGTAATGGGCTCCCAATCTGACTGGGAAACCATGAAAGAAGCCTGTGACGCCCTGACCCATTTCAATGTGGGCTGGAAAGCCGAGGTGGTTTCGGCCCATCGCACGCCCCAGCGCATGTATGATTTTGCCAAAAGCGCCCATGAAAATGGCTACAAGGTGATCATTGCCGGTGCCGGCGGTGCGGCCCATTTGCCCGGTATGATTGCGTCTTTGACCCCGCTGCCGGTGCTGGGTGTGCCGGTGAAAAGCCGCACGCTATCCGGTTGGGATAGCCTGCTGTCTATCGTGCAAATGCCCAAAGGCGTGGCGGTGGGTACGTTGGCCATTGGCGCGGCGGGGGCCTGGAATGCGGGCCTGTTAGCTTCGCAGATGCTGGCGACGGAAAATCCGGCGTTGTTGCAGGCGATTGCCGACTGGAAAGCCACCCGTGCGGATGAAGTGTTGGCCAATGCCGAGCTGGGGCAGGGTTAACTCCCTGCGCTGCTCCTTTCCTTGTTTGCTCTGACGGATCTGCTATGAATCGCGTACTTGTTCTCGGTGGTGGCCAGCTTGGCTTGATGATGGCAGAAGCTGCGGCCCGTTTGGGTCTAGTGGTAGACCGTTACGATCCCGAGCGGGCGCTGCTGTTGCCGGGTACTTCTGATTTGGCTGTGCCGATTAGTTGGGAAGAGTGCCAAGAGCGCTACCCGGTGATCACCGTGGAACGTGAAGCGTTTCCAGAAACCGGTTTCTCCGCTGAATTAGCCCAGAGTGATCGTTGTGTAGCGCGCGGGGCCCTGCAGGTCATTCCCGATCGATTTACCCAGAAAACCATGTTGGACAAGCTGGGCATTCCCACTGCCCCTTGGGTAATGCTGGACCAGGCTGAAGATTTGCCTCGTGCGGTGGCGGACTTTGGTGGTGTAGTGGTAAAAGCCCGCAGTGGCGGTTATGACGGGCGGGGCACCTGGATCGTCGGCGAAGGTGGTGATTTGAGTGCAGTGCCTGCTGTTGAGTTGGCTGGCAAAGCGATTGTAGAACAGAAAATTCCGTTCCGCCGCGAGCTGTCCATTGTCGGCGCGCGCAGTATTACCGGCGAAACATTGTTCTACCCGTTGACCCGAAACTGGCATGTGGATGGTATTCTGCGCTTGAGTCTGGCACCGGCGAATGCCTGTTCCGATCTGCAGGCGCCGGCGGAAATAATGCTCAAGTGCATTATGGAAGAGTTGGATTATGCCGGCGTCATGGCGGTGGAGTTTTTTGAAGTGGATGGCCAGCTGATGGTCAACGAAATTGCCCCGCGGGTACATAACTCCGGGCACTGGACCCATGAAGGTGCGGATTGGTCTCAGTTTGACCTACACGTTCATGCTTTGGCCGGCGTACCGCTCCATGCTCTGAATGTGCATGGCTCGTCTGCCATGGTAAATCTGATCGGTACTCCATTTGAAAACGCCTGGCTCCAGCATCCGGGTGTGGTGCACTGGTATGGTAAAAGTGTGCGTCCGGGCCGCAAGGTGGGCCATGCTAATCTCGCGGCCTCCTCTCTGGACGATTTGCGCCAGGGGCTTGATGCCTGGGCTGATGTCCTGCCGGAGGGGTATCAGCAGGTGCTGGATTCCGAGCGGGCTCTGGGCTGAAAAACCAAGATCTCAGCTTCAGCGTGAAGCTGGGAATCAATAGCGTTTTACTCCTTCACGCTCTTCCCCGTCTGTAATGATTTACACTGAATTACTGACCCTTTCTGGAATTGTTGCTGTGGCGCTTTCTTTTTCACTCGCTCGCTATCGCCGTTTGATTATGTTGGTCGTGATATTGGCGCTGGTGTTGATAACGGTGGAGCTGTCAGGGTTGCGTGAGCAGATGTCAGTGTCGTTTCTGCGGGCGCAGCTTGAAGCCAACCCGGTGAGCGGGTTTATCGCTTTTGTTGTGGTTTTCGTGATTGGTAATCTTATACAGCTACCGGGCTGGATTTTCTTGGCGGCGGCCATTTTGGCTCTGGGTACGGTGATGGGCGGGCTAGCAACCTATGTGGCAGCGTGCATTTCTTGTCTGGCAACCTATGTGCTGGTGCGTGGGCTTGGGGGGAGTGCGTTGCGCGACATTCAGAACCCTTTCGCTAGGCAAATTCTGGCACGCTTGGACAGCCACCCAATACGCAGTGTCGCCTTGTTGCGTTTACTATTTCAGACGATGCCTGCGCTTAATTACACGCTGTCGCTCAGCGGAGTAAAATTACGTCACTACATGCTGGGTACTGTGATTGGGCTACCGGTGCCCCTGCTGCTCTACTGTCTATTCTTTGATCGAATACTGTTGCTACTGCCGATTGACTAGTGGCAATCGTCAACACGGTGTAGCACCGGGGAAGGGGCTTTTAAGCTTGCCTTACCTAGCAGAACTGCACACCTAAGGAATCTCCGCTGGGCTACTATCAGTGCCTTAACAGCGCGCTGAGGGTATCTACGGTCTCTGCCCACTCTGCGTCTTCGCGAACCGCTTCGACGAGAAACTTTGACTGGGATTCGTTCCAGAAAGGGGCCTGGTGTAGGTGCATGCTGTCGGCGAGCGTGCCGCCATGCTGGTGGATGAAATCTTCGATGTCGTGGTCGCTGCTGGCGAGCCCGAGCTGATCAAACAAGGTGTTGAGGTCGCGGGTCGCGGTATCCATATCGCTCTCCCTAGATGTTGCCCGATTAACGAAAACGGGCGTTGGCCCGCTGACCGTTTTTACTATGCTGCGCTTTTTGAAACGTACTGTCTCCCCCTCCTTTCGGAGGGGGTGAGCTAACAAAAACGCTCGTAATGGGCGAGCGTGTGCGTGGCATAGTAGTGTGTTCAGCAGGGGGGCTAGGCGATATCCAGGATGCCGTCCATTTCCACGCCAGCGCCCTTGGGTAGTGCGGCCACACCGATGGCTGCTCGGGCCGGATAGGGCTGGCTAAAATGTCGTGCCATCACTTCATTGACAAGCGCAAAGTGGCTCAGGTCGGTGAGGAAGATATTGAGTTTTACGATATCCTGCAGGCTGCCTCCGGCTGCTTCGCAGACGGCTGTCAGATTGCTAAACACCTGCTCAATCTGCGCTTCCATGTCCCCATCAATCAGTTCCATCGTGTCTGGTACCAGTGGAATTTGGCCTGATAGGTAAACGGTGGGGCCAGCCTTGATGGCCTGGGAATAGGTGCCAATGGCTTGTGGGGCCTTGTCGGTGCTGATTACAGAATGGTTGGACATGGTCTGAATCTTCAATAGTTGAGCTGTTGGCTGGATGCCATTGAGCGAGCAGAATAATTTAAGGCCGTTATGCTTGCATGGGATGCCCTGAGGCGCAACCAAAAGAGCGTTAGAGGATAGCACCGAGTCAAGTTGGTGCGAACGTACAGGTAAACTGCTTGTCCGCTCTCAAAGTGAGACCGCCTCCATATTATCGTTCATGCCACAAGGACGTTGCCTGTGATGAGGTGGGAGGCCTCGGTAACCGTCAGAACGCTCCGAACTATCAGCGCGTAATAGGGAGCGTTTGAGTATGCTCAGCTCTTGCGAGAAGCGTTTCTTAAAGCCGGTGAATTCTTACTATGCTGTCTAGGGTGCGTAGTTTTTTGATGATGCGCGCTAGGTGGATCCGATCTTTTACGGTCATGGTCACATTGAGAATGGTGAGGGTGGGGTCTTTCTCAGCCATGTCGATGGTGTCGATGTTGGAACCCAGTTCCGACACGCTGTTGGCCAGGATGGCGAGCACGCCGCGCTTGTTGATTAGCTCGATACGCAGGGTGGCAGTGAATTCCTGTTCCACCTGTTTATCCCAACGCAAGGCAATGCATTTCTCCGGGGCGTTACGCATTTCCGCCAGCAGGTTTTTGCAGGTGTCACGGTGGACTACGATGCCGCGCCCGGCGCTAAGGTGGCCGATGATGGTGTCGCCGGGTAAAGGGCAGCAACACTTCGCGTAGCTGACCATCAGGCCTTCGCTGCCGCGGATGGCTAGTGGGCGTCGGTCCTCTTCGTGCTGGCGTTCGTCGTCATCGCGGGCGCCGGCAAGTTTGCGCGCGACCAGTGGCGCTAGGCGATTGCCCATGCCGATATCTTCTAGTAGGCCATCCAGCTCCACATAACCGTTACCGGCCAGTTCACTGACCACGCGGCCGATAGGCAAATCATCCATGCCGATCTCGTAGGAATGCAGGGCTTTTTCCAATAGCCGTTGGCCCAACTCGACCGCATCTTCGCGGCGTTGATTCTTGAGAAAATGGCGAATGTTGGTGCGTGCCTTGCCAGTAACTACGAAGTTCAACCATGCTGGGTTTGGCGTGGCGCTGGGTGCGGTGATGATTTTGACGGTCTGCCCGGACTCCAGTGGTGTGGACAAAGCGGCAAGCTTGCCATCGATACGTGCTGCGACGCATTTGTTACCCACTTTGGTGTGCACCGCGTAGGCGAAGTCCACGGCTGTGGCACCGGCGGGGAGTTCCTTGATATCCCCCTTGGGGGTGAACACATAGGCTTCGTCCGGGAATAGGTCCACCTTCACATTTTCGATGAACTCCATGGAATTGCCGGTTTTTTGCTGCAGCTCAAGTAACCGTTGCATCCAGCTCTGGGTGCGGCTGTGGGTGGGCGAGCCAGGCTCGTCATCGGACTTGTAAAGCCAATGGGCGGCGATTCCATTGTTAGCCATGGCTTCCATTTCTTCGGTACGAATCTGCATTTCCAGCGGGATCCCGGAGCGAGCCTTCAGCGTGGTGTGCAGGGACTGGTAGCCATTGGCCTTAGGGATGGCAATATAGTCTTTAAAGCGCCCAGGAATCGGGGTGAAGTAGTTGTGTGCGGCGCCAAGCACGCGGTAGCAGGTATCTACCCGGTCCACGATGATACGAAAACCGAACACATCCATGATATCCACGAACGGTTTGTGCTGCTCTTTCATTTTGCAGTAAATGCTGAACAGGTGCTTCTCGCGGCCCAGCACGCGTGCTTCGATGCCTTCCTCTTCTAGGCAATGCTCGAGGCTAGTCTTGATGGTGGAGAGGATTTCCTTGCGGTTGCCGCGAGCCTTCTTAACAGCCTGCCCAATCAGCTTGGCTCGCATGGGGTAGATGGCGTGAAAGGCCAGGTCTTCGTATTCAACCCGCATGTTGTACATGCCCAAGCGGAAGGCGATGGGGGCGTACAGCTCTATGGTTTCGGTGGCGATACGGCGACGCTTTTCCGCGCGCATTACATGCAGGGTGCGCATGTTGTGCAGGCGGTCGGCCAGCTTGATAAGAATAACGCGGATATCCCGGGTCATGGCCAGCATCATCTTGCGCAGGTTTTCTGCCTGTTGCTCGGCCTTGGATTCGAACTTGATCTGGGCGATTTTGGAAACGCCATCGACCAGCTCGGCCACTTCCTCGCTGAACTCGTTTGCCAGCTGCTCCTTGCTGATGCCTGTGTCTTCGATTACGTCGTGCAGCATGGCCGCCATAAGCGAGGCATGGTCCATGTGCATGTCGGTAAGGATGTTTGCGACTGCCAGTGGATGGGTGATGTAGGGGTCGCCGGTGCGACGATACTGGCCCTCATGGGCTTGCTCGGCAAAATGGTAAGCGTGTACGACCTGGGCGATTTGATCATCGTCCAGATAACTACGTAACCGTTTTTCCAAATTATGAATGGTGGGCAAAAGGCCTCGTCACGCCCTTGGCGAGTAGCAGGTTCTAAGATGACTCTTAGCTTAGATTTGAGGGCGGGGTTTGTCTACGATAAGGCGGATAGCGACGAACTATTATTCGGCTGGGTAAAAACAATGGGGGATCGTAAAGAGTAATGGGGGCACCGTGTGCTGCCCACAAAAAAACGCAGAGGCTCTAATCTAAGCCTCTGCGTTTCTCTGTCTGCTTTTTGCTATCGCAATAAAACAGGGGGGGCGGGTACTTATTACTCGCCGAAAGACTGGGTCAGCAGCGCTAGCTCGTCCACGTCGGCACTGCGGTCCGCGATGGGGTTATCCACGGATTCAGCGGTGACGAGGCCTTCTGCGATTTCGCGCAGGGCGACAACGGTGGGTTTGTCGTTTTCCCAAGCTACACGTGGCTCTTTACCGCCGCTCTGCAATTGATGGGCGCGCTTGCCGGCAACCAGCACCAGCTCAAAGCGGTTATCCAGTTTTTCCAGGCAATCTTCTACGGTAACTCGTGCCATGTTGCTCTCCTGACAAGCTGACGAGGCGGGCTCGACATGAGCCCGCGCCGTCTGATAATTCGCAAGGAGGCGATTTTACGGGCTGAGGGCGGGGCAAGTCCAGTGCCGGCCGCCGAACGGCGGTGCCGTGGCAAGCGCGGCGCCGGGCGATCAGCGCCGGGCGAGCAGGTTCTGCAGGGTGGCGGCTTGGCGCGCGGCCTGTCGTGCTGTCACCAGCCGGCGAGCTTCGACAATGGCTTCCAGCTCATAAAGGGCACGCTGGAAGTCATCGTTGACCACCAGATAATCGAATTCTCCGTAGTGGCTCATCTCTTCTTGTGCGCCGTCTAGGCGTTGCTGAATAACCCTTTCGTCGTCGGTTTCCCGGCCGCGCAGGCGGCCAGCCAGTGCCTCCAGGGAGGGCGGAAGAATGAAGATGCTGACTGAATCCGGGAGCTGTTTGCGTATTTGGGTGGCGCCTTGCCAGTCAATCTCCAGAATGACATCGTCGCCGGTGCGCAGGGTCTGGGCTACCCAGTCAGCGCTGGTGCCGTAGAGATTGCCGAACACTTGCGCATGTTCCAGAAAACGACCCTGCTCCACCTGGCGCACAAAACAGTCGCGGTCGGTGAAGTGGTAGTTCACGCCGTCTTTTTCACCGGGGCGCATGGCCCGGGTGGTGTGCGAAATGGAAATGCGTACCTGGGCAAGCTTGTCGACCAGTGCGGCCACCAGGCTGGTTTTGCCGGCGCCGGACGGGGCGGAAATGATGTACAGCGTGCCTTTGTCGGCCATATTAAGGAATGTCCTGTTCGCGATCCTGGTAAAGCGCGCATTATAGGCGTAAAGAACCGGGTGCGTCATATGCACTCTGATTCGGAGATAATGGACTCGCTATGCAGGACAGCGCGATCAGCGCCACGGTGGATTTCCATCAGGACGGCGTGCAACATGGTTTCCTCAAGCTGCCGTACTCCCATGACCAGTCGGCGTGGGGCAATGTGATGATCCCGATCACGGTGATTTGTAACGGCGAGGGCCCCACCGCGCTGCTCACCGGGGGCAACCACGGTGATGAATACGAAGGCATCACCGCCCTGCTCAAGCTGGCCAACCGGCTAGGCGCGGAAGAGATCAGTGGCCGAGTCATCATTGTGCCAATGATGAACCACCCAGCGGTGCTGAACGGCACACGCACCTCCCCGTTGGATGGCGGCAATTTGAACCGCGCCTTCCCAGGCAACCCCGTGGGAACCCTTACCGAAAAAATCGCCGATTACTTCACCCGCTACTTGGTGCCGTTGGCTGACGTGGTGCTGGATATGCATTCCGGTGGGCGTACTCTGGATCTATTGCCCTTCGCGGCCACCCATCGGCTGGCCGACGCCACCTTTGGCGCCTGTTGCCTGGCCGGGGCCCAAGCTTTTGGCGCACCGTACACCCTGTTTATGGCGGAGCTGGAAGAGGCCGCCCTATTCGACAGCGTGGTGGAAAGCCTAGGCCGGGTCTTCATCAGCACCGAGCTGCGTGGAGGCGGCACCACCACCCCGGGCACCGTGGCATTGGCGGAGCAAGGCGTGGACAATGTGTTGCGTTTTGCCGGCATCTTGCCCGGTGATCCGCTGCCGGTGGCATCGCAGGCGTTGGAGATCCCCAGCGCAGACTATTACCGTGTCAGTCAGCATCGTGGCCTGCTGGAATTTGCGGTGGACCTGGGTGACTGGGTGCAACAGGGTGACGTGCTTGCCCGCGTGTACTCCCTGGAACGTACCGGTGAGCCACCGGTGGACTATCGGGCGCCGTTTGCGGGCATGTTGATCGGCCGCCGCCACCCGGCACGGGTGGACGTGGGCGACACCTTTGCCGTGCTGGCGGTGAAGCGTTAACTGGAATCAGGAGAACATATGAGTGACTCAAAGGGCGATCCGCGTCGCCGCCATTCAGCAAAGGTCGTGGACGGCCCCGGTAAATCCGCCAGCCGGGCCATGCTGCGGGCGGTGGGGTTTACCGATGAGGATTTCCATAAACCCCAGGTGGGCATTGCTTCTACTTGGAGTCAGGTGACGCCGTGCAATAGCCATATCGGTGAGCTCGCCGAAAAAGCCTGCGCTGGAGCCGATGCGGCCGGCGGCAAAGGGGTGATTTTCAATACCATCACCATCTCCGATGGCATCGCCAATGGTACCGAAGGGATGAAGTATTCGTTGGTCTCCCGCGAGGTGATTGCCGATTCCATTGAAACCGTGGCGGCTTGTGAAGGCTTTGACGGCCTGGTAGCTCTTGGTGGCTGCGATAAGAACATGCCCGGTTGCCTAATGGGCATGGCGCGGCTGAATCGCCCCAGCGTCTTCGTCTACGGCGGCACCATCATGCCCGGCAAGGGCCACACGGATATTGTTTCTGTGTTCGAAGCCATGGGAGCCCATTCCCGCGGCGACATGGACAAAATCGAACTCAAGCAGATAGAAGAAACTGCCATTCCCGGGCCCGGTGCCTGCGGCGGCATGTACACGGCCAACACTATGGCCTCGGCTATTGAAGCGCTGGGCATGAGCCTGCCGGGCAGCTCCGCACAGAATGCGGTGTCGGAAGAGAAGCGTGATGATTGCCTGCGCGCCGGCGAAGCAGTGTTGGCGCTACTGGAACAGGACATCAAGCCCTCGGACATCATGACCCGGGCGGCATTTGAGAACGCCATCACTGTGGTGATCGCCCTGGGCGGTTCCACCAATGCGGTGCTGCACCTGATCGCCATGGCGCGCACCGTGGGGGTGCCGCTGTCGCTGGATGACTTTACCGAGATCGGCAGGCGGGTGCCGGTGCTGGCGGACCTGCGCCCCAGCGGCCATTACATGATGAGCGAGTTGGTGGCCATCGGCGGTATTCAGCCGTTGATGAAGGTGCTGTTGGAGGCGGGTTTGCTGCAGGGTGATTGCCTGACGGTCACCGGCCGTACCTTGGCTGAGAACCTGGCGGATGTCAGTCCTTATCCACTGGATCAGACGATCATCGCGCCACTGTCTGCGCCGCTGAAAGCAGAAAGTCACCTGCGCATCCTTTATGGCAATTTGGCGCCGGATGGCGCAGTGGCCAAGATCACCGGCAAGGAAGGCACCCACTTTTCCGGCCCGGCCCGGGTGTTCGGTTCGGAAGAAGAAGCGCAGCAGCGGATCAATGATGGCACTGTGGTGTCCGGGGATGTGGTGGTGATCCGCTATGAAGGCCCCCGCGGCGGCCCAGGCATGCGTGAAATGCTCACCCCCACCTCTGCCATCATGGGGCGCGGCCTGGGTGACGAGGTGGCGCTGATTACCGATGGTCGCTTTTCCGGCGGCAGCCATGGTTTCGTGGTAGGCCACGTGACCCCAGAAGCTTTCGATGGTGGTCCGCTGGCATTATTGGAAAACGGTGACCAAATTACCATTGATGCCGAAGCCAACACCCTGGTCGTGGCGCTGTCTGATGCGGAGTTGGCACGCCGCCGTGCTAACTGGCAACAGCCAGCACCACGCTATACCCGTGGTGTGCTGGCCAAATACGCACGGCTGGTGGGTTCGGCCAGCGAAGGCGCGCTGACGGACTTAGGTTAATCTGTTGCCGTTTTCGAGGCTCCTTGCTCCCGCCGACTTAGGCCTCACCCTCCGATGATTTGATCGCTGATAGAGCCCTAGCAGTCAGAGGGGGATGGGCTTGGGTGTTGACATTTGGTCGTTTGGCCAAATAAGATAATTGCATTAAACCATGCAATGGTAACTGCTCATTCGGAGGAATTATGAATTCTGTACCTATCCAGCCGCGCAAGGTCGCATTTGATGTTTCCTCTGTTCCGCGGCACTGGAATGCGGGCGATCCCGTTCTTACTCGCTTTTTTGACGCGCTGTCAGTGCATTTCCCGGAAGGCGAACGGTTTTTTATCCAATCTGTGCGTAACTTTCAGGATCAAGTAACAGATAGCCGTCTGCGTGAAGATATTCGTCATTTTATTCGTCAGGAAGGTCAGCACGGGATTGTCCATGATCGTTTCAATGATGTGATGGTTGGTCAGGGTGTGGACGTGGAGAAGGTAACTGCGAATCTGCGAACATTTATCCGCACTACACAAAAGTACCTGCCTAAAAAGTACCAATTAGCGATGACTGCGGCATTTGAGCACTTCACTGCAACCCTTGGTGAGGCAATGGTTAGTGAAGATAGTGATATGTTTCGGGATGCTGACCCGGTCATGCGGGCACTCTTCCTGTGGCATGGCGTAGAAGAAGTGGAGCACAAGGCTGTTGCTTACGATCTTTACCAGAGTGCTGCTGGTGGCGGTTACCTAACCCGCGCGTCGGCGCTAATTGTTGCTACTCTGATGGTTCATCTTGTTGTAGCTCCAGTATTCTGGAATATGCTCAGGCTCGACGGTGCTACGCGAAAGCCGGGTGTGATTCTGCGAGGCCTTAACAAATTATATGGCCGAAAAGGCATTCTTACTGGGATGTTGCCTGAATTTTTAGATTGGTTCCGTCCAGGCTTTCACCCCTGGGATACGGGTATGCCAGAAAAGGTTGCTGCTTGGCTTTCGGAGTATGAGGAGCATGGCGACCCGATGCAGGCATCGGAAACAATTTACGGCCCTGTTGGTCCTGTTTCCCTAAAAGTGGTGGCCTAATGCCGAAAAGAAAGCCGGAGGAGGCTGGCATGAGTGGCGCCGAATATCATAAGCACACTCATAGGCCTGGACGTCATTGTGGTAGCTCAGCCATCAGAGATCTGCTCGAATTTCATGGGCTTAACCTGACTGAGGCTTTCTGTTTTGGCCTGGGTGCGGGGCTTGGTATTACCTATGTGGAAATACCAAATTCTGATACGCCTTTTATTGTTCATGTTCGCTCAATGGGTTTTGAAGAGGCGGTGTTCTCAACACTGGGAGTGCCGTTTCATTGGGAATCTTGGCAGGATAAAGAGGACGCTGCGAAGGCGTTAGATGGATATCTTGATGCTGGTCGTCCTGCTCTCTTGTTAACCGATATATATCACCTTCCTTATTTTAAAAGTAGTACCCATTTCCCCGGTCATGCAATTGTTGCTTGGCAGCGGACTGATGATGGGAAAACGGTTTTGGTGAGTGATACCGAGCGGCCTGAGCTTCTTGAGGTGCCGCGCGATAAGCTGGCGCTGGCGCGCTTTTCTTTGACGCCACCTTTTATTCATCACGGCTCTCTGTTCGCTCCGGAAGATATCTCAGTTGAAATCTCTCCCGAGCAGGTCAAGAGTGCGATTATTCGTAATGCGCAAACGCTTAAAGATGGTGATAAAAACCAGGGTATTGAAGCACTGAATACTTGGATCAATGATCTTCATCGCTGGAAAGATTTTGAAAAATGGCCTTGGTTGCTGCGTTTTGCGTATCAAGTGATAGAGAAGCGCGGTACTGGCGGCGGTGGTTTCCGCACTATGTATGCAGAGTTTATTGATGAGGCAGAGGAGGTAATCCCCGCACTCAAAAAAATGGGCCTGTCTGATTTGATGCGCGACTCTGCCAGTGCGTGGTCTGCATTGGCTGATTGTCTTCGCTTGGGTTCTGAAAGTGAGAC
Source organism: Alcanivorax sp. 97CO-5 (assembly GCF_000524665.1). NCBI lineage: Bacteria > Pseudomonadati > Pseudomonadota > Gammaproteobacteria > Oceanospirillales > Alcanivoracaceae > Alcanivorax > Alcanivorax sp. 97CO-5. Next base: position 23,436 of record NZ_KI965907.1, on the reverse strand, counting down.
GTTTCCTACTGAGATGATCCGTGAAGCCATAGCCAAGGTGAGAGAAGCAGAATTGCGGTATGTGGACGCCGCGTTGACATTATGAAGAACGAAAGTTGCTAATATGACGGCTGTAAATTCAATATCTAAAGATCTTCTTGCCGCGAGTGGTTTTTTTGGTGCCTCACACCCTTTGTTTGGGGCTTTCGGAATCGAGATGGAAGAAGTTGCCCCTGACGGGGTGGTTATGGGCATGCCCTGTGTGCCTGATATGTGTGATAGCAACGGTGTGTTACACCGTGGTGCAATTGCTACATTGATGGATACGACTTGTGGCTTGGCGATTTTTATTCGTCTCGGAGATATGCGGCCAATCGCCACTATCGATCTACGTGTCGATTTCATCACTATGCCGGGTATCAATGAGGCGATTTATTGCAAAGTCGTATGCTTTGCTATTGAAGGGGACATCGCCTATGTCCGTGGAGAGGCATTCGGCCGTTCTGGAGATGATGTGTTGGCATCAGTTTCTGGCAGCTTTGCGATCGGAACATTAGGCCCTTCGTTTGATAAACCAATTGCAAAAGAAAAAGATAATAAAAAAGATGTGCCGAAAGAGCAGTCGGGGGAAGCTGGCTCTGATATAAGAAATGAGGATCCTCCTTCCCATCATGCACTCCCTGATGAATCACCATACTCGAAATTTCTTGGCATATGGTTAGGTGATGATGATGGCGTAAAAACCTACGAAATGTCGTTTCGCGACAAACATGTCGGTAATCCGTTAATCAAAACTTTCCACGGCGGCATCTTGGCCAGCTTTGCAGAGATCGTTGCTGGAAGCTATTTGACATCGAATAATGGGATTAATGATAAGTCGATATGCTCAAGCATGACCTTTGATTATCTTAGGCCTGCCTTCGCCGGAACATTGCGAGCCGAACCAAGAATTATTAGAGAAGGTAGACGCTTCATTATCGTTGTCGTGGACCTCTTTATTGAAAAAAATAAAGTTTCGCAGGGTCGGTTTATATACAAGAGAGCCTTGGAAACAATCTGATTTATTACAATAAAACTTTCTTAAAATCCTCAATGGAGCGTCCAGTCATGTATATCACACAGACCTTGCGTCGTGCTGTTCAGTTAAATGGAGAAGGTACGGCCACTATTTTTGCTGGCCGGAGACAAACCTGGAAGAAGTTTGAGGATCGTATCGCACGCCTTGCAAATGGTCTGGTAGGGCTGGGGGTTGAGTCGGGCGATAGGGTTGCGATCCTATCGCTGAATAGTGACCGCTATATGGAGTATTTTTATGCGGTTCCCTGGGCGGGAGCTGCGGTAAACCCTATCAATATTCGTCTCGCACCGCCGGAAATTGCATTTACGTTAAATGATTCAGGTTCGAAAATTCTGTTCATTGATGACACCTTTTCAGCGTTGCTTCCGATACTCCGACCACTGCTTGAATCAATAAAGCATGTGGTTTTTATTGGTGATGGTGAGTGTCCGGAAGGTTGTATTGATTATGAATCGCTTATTGTTCAATCCGAGCGAATGAGTGATGTAGACGCGGGCGGAGATGACCTTGCTGGCCTTTTTTATACCGGCGGTACTACGGGGCGCTCGAAAGGGGTAATGCTTAGTCACGACAACCTAGTATTCAACGCACTGAATGTCGTCGCAGAAATGGGGTATGGGCGTGACACTGTCTATATGCATGCTGCTCCAATGTTCCATCTGGCTGACATGGCCAGCACTTTTGCTGTAACCCTTGCAGCAGGAACCCATGGAATTGTGCCTCGTTTTGATGTTGATGAAGTTTTGGCGTTCATAGAACGCGAGAAAATCACAGACGCCTTGCTTGTGCCAACCATGGTTAATCTTCTTGCCTCATCTGGGCGTATTGCTAATTACGATGTAAGCAGCATAAGACGAATGCTTTATGGAGCCTCACCGATGCCAGAAGCGGTGTTGATAAGCGCGATGGAGCAAATGCCGAAAGCCTCGTTCGCCCAGGGCTATGGCCAGACTGAAGCTTCACCAATCATTACCACGCTTGCTCCTGAGTTTCATGTTGCTGGTGGCGAAAAGTTACGGAGCGCAGGGCGTGCGGCCTTGGGTGTTGAGGTAATGGTTGTAAATGAAAACGATGAAGAAGTACCTCGTGGCACAGTTGGTGAAATCTGTGTGCGTGGTGGCAATGTCATGCGTGGTTACTGGGGTATGGAGTCCACCACGGAAGAAACTCTGCGCAACGGATGGTTGCATACAGGGGATCTTGCTTACATGGATGAGGATGGTTTCGTTTTCATTGTTGATCGCGCCAAAGATATGGTTATTAGTGGCGGTGAGAACATTTTCTCGGTTGAGGTCGAAGGCGCTATATATAGTCATTCGGCAGTACAAGAATGCGCAGTGATCGGAATCCCTGACGAAAAATGGGGAGAATCTGTTCATGCGATAGTGGTGTTATGTGAAGGAAGTAGTGCCAGTGAGACAGATATCATTGATCACTGTAGAGAAAAAATAGCTGGCTATAAGGTGCCTCGTTCGATTGAGTTTCGGAGTGAGCCGTTACCCATCAGTGGGGCAGGAAAAGTATTAAAAAATGAACTTCGATCCCCTTACTGGGAAGATAAGAGTATGCGGGTTAACTGAATTGAGTTTTTCACCCGTATCACGAAACAGATAATAGCTTGGAGACTTCCGTGAATCTGGATTTCAACGAAGAAGAAAAGAAATTTCGTGAAAGCATCCGGCAATGGATGGTTGAAAACGTCCCTGAAGATGTTCGCAGCTGTACCGCCCGCGGGGCGATGCCGGATAAGAGCATGCAGCAGCGCTGGGAGCGTTTGCTTGGAAGCAAAGGCTGGCTGACAACGACTTGGCCAGAGCAATATGGTGGCCCTGGCTGGACCGCAACTCAGCGCTATATTTTCGACCTAGAGCGGGCTTTGGCCGGTGCGCCACCGACGAGTCCTTTTGGGGTAGCCATGGTTGGGCCGGTGCTTTATACCTTTGCCTCTGAAGAACAGAAGGAGCGCTGGTTGCCAGGTATCCAAAGTGGAGAAACGCTCTGGTGCCAAGGGTATTCCGAACCTAATGCTGGCTCGGATCTGGCCTCATTGAAAACGCGTGCCACGCTTAACGGTGATCATTATTTGGTAAATGGCCAGAAGATCTGGACGACGCAGGCACACTGGGCGGACATGATGTTCTGCCTAGTGCGTACAGATAACACCGTGAAGCAACAACAGGGCATCTCATTCCTACTGATCGACATGAAAACGCCTGGGCTTGAGGTGCGACCGATTTACTCGATCGATGGACATCACCACCTTAACGAAGTGTATTTCACAGATGTGAAGGTTCCAGTGGAAAACCTTGTGGGCAAGGAAGGGATGGGATGGACCATCGCTAAGTTCCTGCTTACTCACGAACGTACGACTATTGCTGGCGTGGCTGATATTCATCATGAAATAAATCGTCTCAAATCAGCCATGGAAAGTCTGCCCACTGAAAATGAGCGGCAGCAGGCTCAACGGCGCTTGGCATCTCTGGAAATAGACTTGATGGCATTGGAGTACACCAATTTTCGTACCGTAGCTGCGACCGATGAGGGTAAGCCATTTGGGCCAGAGTCTTCAGGGCTGAAAATTAAAGGCACCGAATTACAGCAAAGGGTTTCTCAGGCGATGGTTGAGATCGGTGGGCTGATGTCTCTGCCATGGGATAATAAGCAACCGATTGGTGACGAAGTATTTAATCAAGCCAGTCGCCGCTATAACTTCCTGCGTGCCTGCACTATCTATGGTGGATCTAACGAGATTCAGAAAAACGTATTGGCAAAGATGCTGCTCGGATTGTGAGGTGAGGCATGGATTTCAAGTTACCTGAAAATACCACGATGATTGCCGATACGGCGCGCCGTTATCTAAAAGATAATTACTCGTTCGATACCTATATTGCTCAGCTTGATGAGAGCAACCATTTGGACGAAGGCCGTTGGCAGGCAATGACAGATTTGGGTTGGTTCGGTCTTCCTTTTGCGGAGTCTGTTGGCGGATACGGTGGCACGCTATTGGATGTGTCAGCGATCGTGCAGGAGATGGGGGCAGCTCTCTGTCTTGACCCTTATGTCGATTTGATCGTCTCCCCTGGAAAGTTGCTGGAGCACGTAAACACATCAACATCACTGTCATTGCTTGAGAAAGTGATTGCCGGTGATGCACGAGTGGCATGTGGGTTTTACGATCGGCATGCCGGCTACAATATACTGAAGCCCTCATTAAGGCTTAATAGCGGGCGCCTTTCAGGCCAGAAGCATATCGTCTCAGATGGTGGTTGTGCGGATACCGTATTGTTGTCTGCGATGTCTGGTGATGAGCTGGTGATTATCGCATTGCCTATTGAGGCTTGTGATGTTGAGCGGTATCGGCTGTTGGACGGAAGTCGTGCTGCCAGTTTGACCCTCGATGATGTCGAAATCAGTGAAGAAATGATTTTGTGTCGTGGAGAGGACGCTAAGCAGGCTGTTCTTGCTTGGTACGATTATCTCTGTGCGCTGGATTGTGCACGCATGTATGGGGCTTCTCGTCAGGTATTTCAGTCAACGCTGGAATATGCTCAAACACGGAAGCAATTTGGCACTGCCATTGGCAGTTTTCAGGTGATACAGCATTATCTTGTCGATCTTTTTATCGATCTACAGCAGCTTGAATCGATGCTTCTGATGGTATCGGTAAAAGCGGAAAGTGACTGCATTTCCGAGCGTGTTCGAGCTACTGCGGGAGCAAAGGCCTACTACGCGAGCCAAGCGGTGATTATTGCCCAACAAGGCATCCAGATACATGGTGGGGTTGGCGTTACTGAAGAGCTTAATATCGGGCACTACTTTCGCCTTATTACTCATTGTTCATTGAGTCATGGTGACCGGGAACATCACATAACGCGCTTTAGCCAAGTAGGAGATAGTGCACATGGAGGCATTTGATTTCATCGTTGTGGGCGCGGGCTCGGCCGGCTGCGTGCTTGCCAACCGTTTAAGCGAGAGTGGGAAATACTCCGTGTGCCTGATTGAAGCAGGCCCTCATGACAATAGTGGCTTCGTAAATATTCCCTTTGGCCTTATTGGTTTGATCAAAAAAGGCAAGCGAAACTGGGGTTATGACACAGCGCCACAGAAGAATCTTAATAATAGAAGCCTCTATTGGCCCCGTGGCAAAACGCTGGGTGGCAGTAGTTCAATTAATGCTATGGTCTATATTCGTGGACAACAGCAGGATTATGATGATTGGGCGGCGGAGGGCGCGTCAGGTTGGGCATGGAAGGATGTGCAGCCTATTTTCAACGCGCACGAGAACAACGAAGAATACCCCAAAGATAGCTTCCATGGTGTTGGTGGGCCTCTAAATGTAACTCGGGTGAAGGATATTAATCCCTTGACCCCTATGTTTATCCGCGCTGGCGAGGAGCTGGGTTATCCCCGTAATGATGATTTTAACGGGCCAGATCAAAAAGGCTTTGGGCGTTTTCAGGTAACACAAAAGGATGGGCGGCGCTGGAGTTCAGCGCGCGCCTTTTTGGACCCAGCACGTGGCCGAAAAAACCTGACAATAATGACTGAGATTCAGGTAAGAAGAGTGCTGTTTGATGATGGCCGGGCGATTGGGGTTGAAATACGTGATGGTGATGGGAATGTCACGAAAATAGGCGCACATAAAGAGGTTGTTCTGTCCGGTGGCGCGATCAACACTCCTCAGCTGCTTATGTTGTCGGGTATTGGAGATAAAAAACACCTAAATGAAGTCGGGATCAATTGCCTACATCATTTGCCGGAGGTTGGAGCTAATCTTCAGGACCATCTGGATATGACGGTCTTAATAAAGGATCGAAGTCGGCAGTCTATTGGGATGTCGCCTTTCTTTTTGCCCCGATTGATTCGTGCTTTCTACCAGTATTTCCGTCATCGGCGCGGATTTTTGGCCAGCAATGCTGCAGAAGCAGGGGCCTTTGTTAGTTTGCTCAGCGATGAGGATCGGCCCGACGCTCAGTTTCACTTTTTGCCGGCGTTCCTTCGTGATCATGGCCGCCAGTTGACCCCGGGTTTCGGTTGCACTATCCATGTTTGCCAGCTTAGACCCAAAAGTCGAGGGTGGATTCGTTTAGCCAATAGCGATCCATTAGCAGCACCAATCATTGATCCGAATTACCTCTCTGATCCTGAGGATGTCAGTGTGCTCCGTGAGGGGGTGAAATTGGCGAGAAAGGTCTTCCACAGCAAATCGTTTCAGCCGGCTTTTGGGGGGGACGATGAGCCTAACTCAAGCATTGTAAGCGATGCGGATATTGATGCTGATATTCGTCAGCGTGCTGAAACCATTTACCATCCGGTTGGTACTTGTCGAATGGGCAGTGATGATCGTGCGGTGGTGGATGTTCGTTTACGTGTGAACGGAGTGAAGGGTTTGCGTGTTGCGGACGCTTCGATCATGCCATTATTGATCAGTGGTAATACGAATGCACCATGCATGATGATTGGTGAGCGAGCGGCACAGTTTATCTTAAGCGATATTGAAGGGGCGGCTTGTTAAGCTTTCTTCGAAAATTAGCCCCAAGGCTAGCTACTAGGCCTTGGGGCTAAAACCATCGTGTATTAGGATGAAATGAGAGGCAGCAAGCAGAATAAGAACTCAGCTGTTACGCTATATGACACATGTTATTTTTCGTTAACCGGTAGAAAGGTATTCTCCCCAGTATTTACCCCGCGTTTCTGTCTTTGAGTGCTTAATTCAGCGCTAACTTGATCTCGATTACACGCATCGCAGCGGTTTCCACTCAAACAGATCACCTCCTGACAGCGTATATTGGCACACTCTAAAAGCGATCGAAAAGGCACGTCTGGAGCGAGCACAGGTTATTCATGTGCATAGATAAGTATGCCCTTTTCCAAAATTCCTGATTAAGGCTGCGTGGCAGTGGATGCTGAGCTCTGCCCACTGTGCCTCTGTGGTTTATGAGCTGTTCCATGTGATTTGTGATTGCCAAATTCGGCAGGGTAGTGTTGGGTCGCGTGGAGGGTGGGACAAGCCAGAAAACCATGTAATAACAAGGCTACGCGAATACGAGTAAAGTAATCGCGCTGTTACTGTTTCGCAACCCGGATAGTTTGAAGCAGGATCAACGTAGTCCGCTTGCGGGTTTCCCAAAGAAAAGAAGGCGTAAAAAATGAACGACTGGAACCATTTTATCAAGATAAAATGGTGGTGATACCCGGGATAGTGACTATATCTTAATGAGGATAAAAGCCGCTTTCCCGGGGTTTCGTGGTGAATCTTTTATGCTGCCACCCTACCTACGTCCAGGTGACGGGCTAACATAATCAGGCAGCTGAATTGCTATATTGATCATGCAATGCTCCGCCTACGGCAAATAGCTTATCTCGCCAATTGCTCTCCAGCTGTTTGGTATTGTGTTGATTGGGGTGGAAATTCGGTTCTACGAATTCGGGAAGCCTTGATAGTATTCGTGATACAAAACCATTGCGACCCAATAATACGTTAAGACCTTTGATATTATCTTTTAAATTACCTAGCTGGCCGTCTTTTGCCAGCATCCAGCTCCAAGTTACTCCTAGCATCGGAAGCAATACTACTACGGACGCCAGTGCTGCGGCGGCTCTTTCGATACGGCTGTTCCCGATCAGCTCGTAAACGTCATAAGCAACAGATTTGTGTTCAAGTTCTTCAAGTGCATGCCACTGCCATATCTTGATCATTTCAGGGTCAGCTTGCTGTACGAATTGTTCATCGTTAAGGAGCTGTTCGGCTAGAAGGGCAGTGAAATGCTCCATAAAAGTCGTGGCCGCAAGTCGCGTGCTCGGGGGTAACTTTTCAAGTATGGCTAGGCCAATTTTAACGAAACGGTCCGGGGCCTGCATGTCAAAGCCGTACTCAGAAAGGATGTTGTTGAGTCGGTCATGTTCACGACCATGGATGGCTTCCTGACCCATAAATCCTGAAATTTCTGCGCGCAGAGTTTCGTCTTTAACTTCATTTCGAAAGTGTCTTACCGATTCCATGAAGTATCGTTCGCCCGGCGGAAAAAATCCCGAAAGCATTGCGAAAAATGTCGTGGCAGTTGCATTTCCTGCGTAGAAGTATTTCGGCATAGTTTCTGGGAAACTAAAATTAATATGTCTAGGCGGAATGCCAACGAGGGCTCCGCTGAGTTTTTTTATGCTTTTGACAGGGTTTGAAGAGCGCATATCGCCTCCAGTGTTAAATGTAATGGTTAATTAAAGGATGTTAAGCAATGCCCTTGCGGGCGGTTTTGCTATTCTTGCCTTGCTGCTTTTTAAACATAACCTCGAGCAGCCGCTGATAGCCTGTGGGCATCAGGCGCTGGGTGGTGTCGAGCATGATGGCATCGCCGCCCACCAATACTCTCCGCCGGTTCTTGCGTACAGCTTTTAGAATAGTTTTTGCTGCGGTTTCTGGTGTGGTCATAGCGATTTTTTCAAACATATCGGCAATATCTTCTTTGTCGCCGATACCCATGTCACCCATGTCGCCCATGCGGCTGTTGCGAGCGATATTGGTTTTGACCCCTCCAGGGTGAACTGAAGTAGCGCTGACGCGGCCGCCCTCTATATCAAGCTCTTCGCGCAGCGATTCTGTAAAACCGCGTACAGCAAATTTAGCGGCATTGTAGGCAGATTGAGTCGGTACGCCGATAATGCCGAACACGCTTGAGATATTGATGATGTGCCCTTCATCAGCACGCTTCAGGTGCGGCAGGAATGCTTTGGTGCCGTATACCACACCCCAAAAATTGATGTTCATAAGCCATTCAAAGTTCTCGTAGCTCATGTTTTCTACGGTTTCACCAAGACCAACACCCGCATTGTTCATGATGATGTTGACCTTGCCGTGCTCAGTAACGGTGTCGTCCGCGTATTTATAGACCGCTTCGCGATCGCTGACATCAACGACATGGCTGCTAACTTTCACAGGATAATGGGCAAGCATCTTGATGGTTTTCTCGAGGCTTTCTTGGCTTATATCTGAGATAGCCAAATGGCATCCCTTTTTTGCCAGTGCAATGGCTGTGGCCTGGCCGATACCGGAGCCCGCTCCTGTAATGGCGGCAACTTTTCCAGAAAATGACTTCATCGTTGTGCCTCTTTGGTTAGCGCGCTGCCGAGTAGTTGTTGAACCAGTTTGCGCTTAGGTTTATGGAGATTTTTGCCTTCGAAATGCAGGTAGCCATCATCAAGCTTCCCATAACGAAGGGCGGGAAGGTCGCGCAGGTAATCGTTCAGTGTTTGCCAAGGCTGTTTGGTTCCTTGGCGTGGTAGGCGATCATCGGCACGCTGAATGTATCCTGACCGAAGGTTGAGGAAGTTGACGTCAGTTCCACAGTCCTCTTCGTCAACGGGTGTCACCTTGTCAGCGCCGGTCTTCTGCATATGCTTGAGTAGGCGACAAACAAACTCGGAAGCGATATCGGCTTTTAGGGTCCAGGAGGCATTGGTATAACCAAAGACGAATGCCATATTGGGGATGTTTTCAAGCATTAACCCTTTGTACATCATGGTGTCTGAAATACTGGGTTCCTTACCGTCCACACGAATGCTTGCGCCGCCGAACATTTGCAAATCCAGACCGGTGGCTGTGACGATGATATCTGCGGGAAGAAGTTCTCCGGATTTAAGCTTTATGCCAGTTTTAGTCACGCTAGCTATATGATCTGTTACCACCGAGGCTTTGCCTTCACGAAGAACCCGGAAGAGATCGCCCTTTGGCACCGCGCACAACCGCTCTTCCCAAGGATTGTAGTGCGGTTGGAAATGCTTCATGTCGAAATCTGGCCCAAGCTGCTTACGGGCAGCGGCTAACAGTAATCTGCGGATAGCCTTGGGCTTTCGGATTGACAGTTGGAATACGCTTCTCTGAAGTAAAACGTTGCGCGCGCGAGCCATACGGTAAACGACCATTTCTGGTAATACACGACGCAGGTTTTTAGAGATTAGATCTTGCTCCGGAACGGATGCAACATAGCTGGGTGAACGCTGTAGCATGGTCACATGAGAGGCATTGTCTGCCATTGCCGGTACCAGCGTTACAGCTGTGGCTCCGCTACCGATTACGACCACCCGTTTACCACTGTAATCGTAATTTTCAGGCCAGTGCTGAGGATGAATGACGTCGCCCCCAAAGCGCGTTATGCCGGGTATTTTGGGTGTGTGGCCAGCATCATAGTTGTAGTAGCCAGTGCAATTGAGCACAAATCCGGCTGTGAAGGTTTCCTCTTCACCGGTTTCCTCGTTCTGGGCGGTGACGGTCCAGCGATTGCTCTCGCTACTCCACTCCTCGGAAAGAACTTTGAGACCGAAGTGAATTTTGTCAACGACCTGATGCTGTTCGGCAGTTTCTTCGATGTACTTGCGGATGGAGGGACCGTCGGCAAGCATTTTTGTGTCTGTCCAAGGCCGAAAGTTATAGCCGAGAGTAAACATATCTGAGTCCGAACGAATGCCGGGGTAGCGAAATAGGTCCCATGTGCCGCCTACTCGCTTACGACGCTCGACAATTTCGTAGCGTAGATCAGGGCAGTCGCGGTTAAGATGGCAAGCTGCGCCTATGCCGGATAGGCCAGCACCTATTATTAGGACGTCTAGATGTTTGTGCTTCATGTTTTAATTCTCCGCTCAGTGGAGCGTATCTGTTGAATGGGCGGATCAATCGACTCAAGGAAATCCATCACAGCTTCCGTAAAAATGCTATTGCGGTCACCGGCGATCATATGGCCAGCTTGATCAATCACCTGGTATTGAGCTTGAGGGACCAAGGTTAAAAGCTCTTGTGCTCCTGCTTCACTGAGTACGTCACTGTGATAGCCACGGAGAAGCAAGAGGGGCAGGTTAAGATGGCTACTTGCGTTCTTAAGCCGGAAGTATCCAAACATGCTTTCATCAGCATCAGGTATCGCGGCATGATCAAGAAACGCGGGGTCCCAATGCCAATGAAGGCGTCCGTCTTCGTTCTCGCGCAGGTTTTTTCGAAGGCCGTTTGGGTTTGCGGGTTTTGTTCGTGTTGGGTTATAGGCTGCCACTGCATCCTGGACCTGCTCAAGCGAGTCAAATCCATCAGGGTGGCGGCGCATGAAATCAATAACCCGCCGGACCCCGCTGGGCTCTAGTCGAGGCGCCACATCCACAAGCACTAAACCGCGGCAAGCTAGAGCAGGCTCTTCACCGAGTAAGAGCATGGCTGTGAGTCCACCCATTGACGCGCCAACAATATAGGGCGATGACGGGAGAGACTGGATGATCCCGCGTAGATCCCCCATTAAGGCTGTAGCACTATAGTCGCCCTGTGGACACCATTGACTTTGACCATGTCCTCTGGCGTCTATGATGGTGGCACAATACCCAGCCTTCGCTAGAACGGTTGCTGTATGCGTCCATGCATGGCGTGTTTGGCCCCCACCGTGCAGCAGTAGAACATGCGGAGCTTGAGGGTCCCCGAATCGGGTTGCGCTCAACTTTAAGCCCTGATGTCCCTCGAACTGCATATCTTGGCCTACCCCAAGGGGCTCATTGGTACGGCTAGGATTGTGTTCTGAGAGGTTATCTCGACTAAGCATTGTCATCCTATTGTTTGGTTGCTCAACCAAACAATAGCAATTTATTGATTAGAAAGAAAGTAGGGTTCGATGCAAGATAGTTGGTGGTGGGTGTTGTTGGAATAACATCAGCGAGGGTTCGCTAATATTGTCCGGGCCAAAAAAAGCCCCCAATAATGGGGGCTAAAAGTGCATAAGCACTAGGGGAAGTTAATTTAGAAGTTTTTCACGGGCAAAAAGGTAAAGGTCAGGTCTACGCCTAGAGGGGGTACCTCCAATTCGAGCCCACCTAGGCCTATACCAAGAAGGTCAATCTCCGCTGCTATAACGAGAGGATCAGGATTGCGAACTTTAAGGATGAGTCGACCGTCCTCAACGAAGCGTAGCGGCCCTTCCACGATGACGTTCTTAATCACTTTGCTGCGCAGATCATGGCCAAGCTCAATGAGCAGTCGGGGCTCTAGCTCAGGAGCATCGATCATAAGATCAAATGATGTGCTGAACCATGGGCCATCAGGCGTTTCGCTAACATAACCAGTAATGGCGTGGTTGTTCTCGTGTTGTAGACGGAGCACTAAGGGGCCGGTATCTAGCGGTATGGTGATGAGTCCCAAGGCTCGGGCTTCTAGGAAAACACTGGTTGTTGAGAGGACGGTCGGGTAAACCTTGGCTATCATACTCCCTGTGATTTCGTTGGAAGTGTCAGGGTTGCCATCGATGAGGCGGCGGTTAACGACGACATCTGGATCGTAATAGCTTACCCCCGCTTGCAAACCGCCGGAACCGATAAACGAAAACCGCTTTTCCGGGCAATCCTCACCTATGCTACACCCAATGTTTGCGTCGGAAACAACCCCAGAGGTATCTTTCATTCCAAGTTGTAGGAAGTTGGCCTCTGCGGAGGCTCCACCGTTGCCATCTGGCACGGCGCCTTGTTCGCTATCATCGAGCCTAAGGTTTGCGTTCGTATCGGAAGTGGGTAGTCCACGCAGTGTTACCCGCGTAATGCGATCATCTTCACCGGTAACTACAAAGTGATTGGTTAGGTCTGGGCCCCCTTGCCTCAGCCCTGGTGCGGTGGAGCTCGACTGTGATATTTGACGGGTTTGTATTGCGGCTCCATCTGTCGAACAAATGGCGTTAACACCGCAATTCGGCGTCCCTTCTTCGGAATGTAAGGTGAAACGGTAAAGGTCACCAATTCGCCAAGGGCTATCTGGGAAAAATTCCGCACGCTGTGCGAATAATTGCAATCTTCCGGCGACTGGTTGCCATGCGTTGTCGTTGAAATGTTCCACAACGAAGGTGTTGTCATTGATGGTGGCTTTGTCAATGCTGCGGCTGAAGACAGCCCGGAGGCTAAAGTCTTTGTAAAGGTTGGAGACCGGGGTAAGAGGGTCGGTATCATTGCCACCTGTGCAGCGGCCATTGCGCCAGTTTTCGCGTGGACCAGTGAGTATAGGGTTGGTCATCGCGCAAGGGTAGCCGGGGAAAACAGCGGCGACCAGCGGTGCTCGCAACTCATCAGGGTTGTCATTAGGGAGGTCAAAATCCGGCAGACGAATATCGAGGGTTTGATCCTGACTAAGTGAATTGCCCTGAGTGTCCCGAAGCAGGCTGGTCAGTGTCACCTGGATGTCTTTGTTATGTTCAATAATGTCTTCGCCGATAACCAGGGTAGCGCCGTCATGCCTCATCGGGAATGAGGACAGTTGTACGCCATCCACGGTAATTTGTACGGCACCGTCTAGAAATACTGATGCAGGGTCCAGTGGTTTATTGAAGTTCAAGATAATTGGATCGCCGGGACGAGCATTGGGTTGGTAGATTCCCGGTACCCAAGAGTGAAGTTCCAGGGGGCGTGCATCGGGGGTTGGTGAAGGCGCTTGGCGTTGGTTTTCGTAGGCCTCCATGCGGAATGAAAGTAAGCCTGATGCTCTCTCCAAGCCTAACACCTCGGGTTCGACTACGCTGACTGCATCCAGTACCAGCACCCCATCTTCAACAACGGCTAGCCCGGCCACCTGTACATTGAGCAGGTTTTGGCTGAGGGCCCCGTTCGGGGCCAGTCCTTCTGCGCTCATTGCCGCGTCCATATTAAGCAGGGCATAACGGGGAACTGACGGTGAGTCACTGAACGGATTGGGAATCAGGTAACCGTTGGCATCACTGAGCAGTGTGATGGTAACTTCACCCGTCTCAAGGCCGGAGGGTATTTTGCCCAAAATATTGACATCGACGGGAGAGCCTCGGAGCACAGAGCCGGCGGGCACTCGCAATGGCACAGCACCAGGAAAATCCGGAGCAAAGCCTAGGTCGGCAGCAAGGTCGCCACTCAATGCCGTAAAAGAGTCGTTGCCCAGCACAAAAGACTGAACGGGGACCTGGTTGATTGGATTGCCGGTTAATGCAGAGGTCAGATCGGGTTGCTCAGCGCCAAGGCTACCTACCTTGAGAATGGATGTTGCGCGGGGAAGTGTTGAGATAGGAACAAACGTACGATTGTATTCTGGTAACTCAGCACCGGTTGTTTGAGCGCGCAGCCCAGTAATAGTCAATGTGTGTTCGACCGGTTCCAGATCTTGGGAGGGGTCAAGGGTCAGGTATCGGCCTCGCATGAACATGGAGGCTGGAACGAGCTTGCCCAGGTTGTCACGCAGCTGGACGGTTCCGTTTTCGCCATAACTTGTGCTGGTAGGGTCAAGTGTCTGGTTGAATGACATCCTGAAAGTGCTCATGTCGTTGGGGCGACTGGCGTCCTCGTTCGATGCGAGCAATTGTGGTTGGTCTAAGGGTGGGGCAGAGAGTAAAGCGAAGGGGCCGACACCCATGGCGTCCATTGCTCCACCTTGGTTGCCGGCGGTACTAAATTGCACGCGGGCCACGGAATCACCATCAATGGCTCCGAGGCCGGCTCCGCTGACGGCTAAGTGGTAAGTTTCCGCTGGAAGCAGGGGGGACAGGGGGTGCAGAACCAGCCCCCTGCCGTTATCCGTCACCTGATATTCAACCGCGACTGTGCTGTCATCGAGATCACTTACCAACAGCAGCCGGGTATCAATGTCGTCAATCACCTCTTGATCAAGCTCAGTGGAAAAACGCAAAACCACCGGGGCGGAAGATGGTACTTCTATTTGATCAGGGTAAGGATAAGAGAAAATCAGGCTATCAGGAGCTTGCCACGTAGTTGTAGTTGTCACATCGCCCTCATCATCGCCTCCGCAGCCATATAGGATGCTAGCTATGGTTGCGATGAGAAGGGCGGTAAATAATTGATAAATATTAGTTTTTTTTTCATTCATTATTATTCTCCAGGTATTATCGCACGGCAGCTGTTAAAACTTCAGCGATAGAGAGGAAGAAAATACTTGGATTTCGCCATCGGCTCGTAGGGTCTCGTAAGAGTTGGGGTTAGAGGGGGAGTTGATAGACGTTAACTCAAAGTCTGCTTCATCCAGCATTTGATACTGGTATGCGAAGGCAAGTTCTAGCGGCATATGCAATACCGGCGCGTTTGCTAGGCGGTAGCTTGCACCTAAGCCGAAGACTTTTTTATCGGTGTCTAGGTAATTAACATCTTGGGACCGGTTGGACTTTAAGGGGGAGTCCTCCAGGGCTGCACCAGCAAATAGTTTCATTGATTCCGACCACTGATAACTGACACCAATACGGGGAATAGTGATGTCGTCAAATGCCAGGTTGGCCTGGTCACGGATGGTATCACTGGCGAACTCGCGTTCAAGAGCAGACCATTTATGTTGCTCAATGCCGGCGGTCAGTTCGAATTTACCTACCGGAAGCAGGAGTGCCGCGCCGAGAACCTCGGGTTGATAGGTGTCGATGGTGCTCAATGCCAGACTCAGCCCTGGTTCAGGTATAACCCCAGGCACGACTACGTTTGCATCGACGGAAACCTCGTAGCTGCTTTCATCACGCCAAAATAGCGCAACTTCGAGTTTGTCCATGCCAAAAGGCATGCATTCACTGGAACCGCAAAACATTTCGCCAGAACGGATATTGATACCTAATGCTGGGGATAGTGAGGGGGACGCTTCAAGGGAAAGATTTTCCGAGTCAGTGTTGCCGCCCAGGTCGGAGACTGTTTCCAGCTTTGCTTTAGCTTCCAGGGTCAGGCGGGCGGAGGCCCCGACGTCAACGCCTCTTATGATATTGCTGACAGCGCCACCAAACGCAAGATAAAGTGGTTGCGACTCGTAGCGTAGGAACTGCCCTTCTTGTGAGGTATTGGCTTGGTATGGCAAGAGGTTGGATGTGTATTCATCGGTACCAACGTTAAGCCCGAAATAGATCGGTCTTTTGGTGCTGCTGATGCCGGCTATGCGGCTTTTGAAGCCGATTAATAGCAACTCGGAGCTGCTGTCGGAGAGTACATCGTTCTCGCGATCTAAAGGCGCGGAGCCCCCTAGTGATTTGCCTCGTAGTTCTTGGTCGCCATATTGTGCAACGATACTCAGTTCGCCTTCCTCTGAGCGGGCCATTGCTGCAGGGTTATAGTAAACCGACCAGCTGTTGGACGTAAAAGGGCTGAATGCGAGGGCAGAGCCTACATTCATGGGGCCAAGCCCGTAGTTGGAGGCTCCGTCGCCAGCACCAGCAATGGTTAAGCTAGGAGAGAGTAGTGCGGTGCCGCAAATAACAGCAATGAGAGGCAACCGTTTTGTTTTTGTTGAAGGCATCATGGGCTCCTTAAGGGGGGTGTCTTTTTTTTGGTTATTTATTTTGTTTGGCCATACAACCAAGCAAATTTCAAATTTGTCAGATTTCTTGTCTTGTGTCTATGTCTACGCAGCGCCTGTCTTTGCCCTCCCACATATGATTATTGACAGATGACTAGAGTGTATGTGGAAGTGCCTAACAGTTACAGTGATAGCGGTCGATTAAATCGTGGTTTCTCGACCGGGCTAACGTATCCAGTACCTCACGTCTGTGATGTGGTTAGAAGAGTTAGCAAATTATAATAGTAATGCAGTTTGCATCAGCATAGCCCCGAAGAATAGCCTAGTTATTTTGCCGTGCCCAGTGGCACGCTAGGTTAGAAGGTTGTTTTCCGTCAGGGCGCCTTTTGCAGGGGGTCAGGGTATGCGACTAACCCGTTTGCTTTCCACTGTGCTGGGGGTGGTGGGATTTGGGTGATCGCCCAGTCGACTGAACTGGTAATGGTTCATTGGCAAATGTTTGGCCCGCCACAGCATTTCTAAAGAGGTAGATGGGCGCAGCATCGGCGCGTCACCGTGGTGGTCGAAGTAGTAACTGTTTGACTGCGCACAATTGTGGTTGAGGAACACTGTGTTCTGCTGGCGCTTCTGAATATTGCGGAAATAATCGTCATGTACTGACTGGCGAATTTCCACTTGGGTGGCGCCACGCCGGTTGGCTTCGCGGATGCAGCGTGAGAGGTGGATAGCATTACCCTCGACCATCTTGAAATAAGAAGTCCCGATAAGAGCATAGGGCCCGAGCATAATGTAGAAGTTCGGGTAGCCTGGGATGGTCAGGCCTTCGTAGGCTTGGTAGCGATGGTCATGCCAAAAATCGCCCAAATTAATGCTGTTGCTGCCGATTACGTCGAAAGAGGGGATGTTTCCTTTCTCAAAAGTTTTGTAGCCGGTGGCCAGGATCAAGGTATCGATGCGTCGTGAGCGACCATCATCGGTGGTAATGCCGCTGGAGGTGATGTGTTTAATCGGCGTAGTGACTAGCTCAACGTTGTCCCGGGCGAAGGTGCGGAAATATTCGTTGGAGAACGTGGGCCTTTTACAGCCGAACCCGTATTTCGGTGTCAGTTTCTCCCAAAGGTCCTTGCGGTTGGGCAGTTGTTTACGCATGTTGGCGATGCCCGCTTTTTCGCACATGCGCACCAGCCAAGGGGCTTGGCGGTAATAAATTGTTGAAAGCACCATCAGGGTTTCACTGGCGGTATCGGTGGCTCCGCGCAGGGTGCGTTGCAGACCCGGTACGGTTCGGAACAGGCTCTTGAGCCAGCCGGGCAGGGTGTGATCCGGTTTTTTTAGAACCCAGATAGGGGTGCGCTGGTAGACATCGAGTTGGCGGGCCTTGACGGCAATTTCCGGAAGCAGTTGCACTGCGGTGGCTCCGGTGCCTATCACGGCAACCCGCTTGTCACTGAGATCCAGATCGTCCGGCCAGCGGGCAGTGTGAATGACTTCGCCTTGGAACTTCTCCAGTCCCTCAATATCCGGCATTTTGGGCGAGATCAGCCCGCCGCAAGCCGAAACAATATGCCGCGCTCGAAGTTGTCGCCCATCCCCAAGCTCAAGCACCCAGAGATGGTTAGCAAGATCGAAGCTGGCGCGAGTGACTTCGACGCCAAAACGAATAAGAGGGTAGATGCCATACTTGCTTGTTACCTGCCGAGTGTACTGGTAAAGCTCGTTTCCCGGAGCGAATACTCGCGACCAATTTGCGTTCTGTTCGAACGAAAATGAGTAAGTGAAAGAGCTAATGTCGACAGCGATCCCCGGATAACGGTTATCGCGCCATGTGCCACCCACATCCTCACTGCGCTCAAGGATCAGAATGTCCTTGATGCCATCGGCACGTAGCTGGATGGCGGCACCAATGCCGGAGATGCCAGCGCCAATGATGATTACTTCATGATCGGGACTAATGTTATAGCGAGGATTCTGGGTTGCAAAAGCAGCCATGTTCATGACGATATCTCCGGGATTGTCGTGTCGCCCTCGTTTGCAGTGTGAAATGCCTCCTCGTAGGGGGCTGTGCTGGCAAGATATTTGCGAAGAAAACGGACGATTGTGGGAAGGTCCTGTTTTGCCTCCGGCAGCAGGAAAGTGAATACGGGCCAGACGTGTGGCATATCTTTGCGTTCCAGAAGCTGCACAGGCACGCCGGCTTGTCGGGCGCAGTGAGCGGCTGCATAGGCATCGTCGCGCAGGCACTCTTCGCTGCTTACAGTGAAAAGTAGAGGTGGCAAGCCGGTAAAGTCTTGGGTGATTGGTGAAGCATATGGGTGGGCGGGATCAGCGCCTGCCAAGTAGACATCCGTTGCGACCTCAATCATGCAGTGAGATAGCATGGCATCACTGTCGCTATTCGCCTGTCGGGACATCAAATTGCCTCGGGCATCTGATGCTGGGGAGATGGCTACGGCACAGGCCGGCATTCTCAGCTTGTGATCTCGGGCGCGTAGTAGCGTGACCAGAGTCAGGTTGCCTCCTGCGGAGTCTCCAGCAATGACTATAGGGCGGGGATCAGCCATTAGTTCACGATAAACATTAAAGGCATCATCCGTCGCTGCCGGGAACGGATGCTCTGGCGCGAGTCTGTAATCTGGAAGAAAAACCCGCGCGTTAAGCGTGCGGGCCAGATGGCCACAAAAGTTGTGATAGGTTGCAAGGCGGCCACCAATAAACGCGCCACCATGCAGGTAGAGTATGGTTGTTTGTGGGTCGGTGGGGCTGAGCCAGTGGCCTGCCGTCCCGGCAACCTTGCCTCGCTGTAACCGTATTCCGCGTGGAAGCGGTGAGGGCGCCAAAGGAGCGTTCATTGCTCTGCGCAGGTGCTTTACCAGTTTGTCCGGGTCGCGTATATCGCGCTTGACCCCGGCACGAAGAAGCAACTTCATGAGGTGTGCGGGAATAGAGGCCATATGTTAGTTCCTTGAATTTTTCTTTCCCATGAATGCGGTTAATCAGCCAGTATTCGGTAAGCTTCGCCAATGGCGCGGGCGTATAGTCTTGGTGTCAAGCGTTTCAGTCTCCAAGCAATGCGGCCGTCGATTTGTGGCAGCATGTACAGATCTCCACGGTCTAGGGCATTGAGGGTCTGGCGAGCAACTTGGTCAGCGTTGGTCAGGGCAAAGCGGGTCATCGCTGAACTGGCAAAGTCACGTCGACGTTCAGGCAGGCGCCCATTCTCGACGATATTGGTCGGAACCACCGTTGGGCACAGGGCGGTGACCTGCACACCGGTTCCAGCCAGCTCGGAAGAAAGCGTTTCCGATAAGGCTAGCACGCCGGCTTTGGTAACATTGTAGGCGGTCATTTCCGGAGCAGATCCGAAGGCGGCCGCGGAGGCCACATTGATGATGCCTCCGTAACCGAGATCGCGCAGGGCCGGGGCAAAAAAATGGCAGCCGTGAATAGCGCCCCAGAGATTGACGTTCATGCACCAGTGCCAGTCTTCAAGCGACACTTCACCGATCGGACCGCCGAGACCGACCCCCGCGTTGTTGATCAACAGTGTCACCGGCCGGCCGAGCAGGGACTCGGCATTCTCCGCCAGGGACTCCATCTGCGCTTGATCGCCCACGTCGCATTGTTGCGCGATGGCGTGATTGCCGAGAGCCCGCAGGTTGCTGGCCACCTGTTCGGCACATTCTGCATCGATATCGACACACAGCACCGAGCCACCGCGGCGGGCCACTTCGTAGGCGAAGCTACGACCGATGCCACTGCCGGCACCGGTGATGACGGCGGCCGCTTGGGTGGACGGGGGTAACGGTTTCTTTTTCATGCTTCTCCTCATGCGGGCTCAGCCTGTGGTGCAGAAAGTGTTTCCGGTGCGTGCTTGGCGCGGTGATCTCGCAGTGCCTGGTACGCCTTCTGGGCATCGCCGGTTTTCTCGTAGGCGCGCTTCCAGATACGAATCACATCACGGTTGTCATCGTCCCAAGGATGGAAGGTGGGTGAGAAGTAGGGTGTTACACCACCGAGGACCTTGGAGAGAATGCCGGGCCGCCAGAACAACACCTTGGTCATTTTTGCTGCTGAGCGCAGATTCAGAATCTGGCGATCTTTGTAGAGTAGATAGGTCTGGTTGCCAATCATGAGGGGAAAACCCAGGGCGATGGCTAGTAGCATGCCACTGGCGCGCAACCGGTAGCTGCGAAAGCCGCCGCCACTGGCATCGACGAACACGTCGTAGCTGACACTCTTGTGCTCGGTTTCTTCAACAAAGTGCCAATAGAGCATGGCGCGCAGTTCTGGGTGGGTCTCGTCAAAAAGTTCCGGATGCTCAAGGAGTACCGAGGAGATAATCGCAGTGAAATGCTCGAACGCCGCAGCGATGGAGCTCTGCATGTCGTCACTGAGACGGTGCTGGAGTTGCTTTCGAATCAGTTTGAAGACGCCTTCGACTTTGTCGATGGGAACCCCATGCTGCACTCCGATGGCATTCATTTCGTCGTGCTCGCGAGCATGAATGCGCTCTTGGCGAATGAATTCCTTGGCGGCATTGAGCACCTCCGGGTCGTCAAGCTTGCTAAGCTGTCGCCTGGCTGAGTTCATAACCCAGCGCTCGCCGTCTGGGACGGCGGCAAGGATGGCGTTCATCCAGTGGGTGGACCAAGGGTCATTACCGAACCAGTGGCGGGCCACGTTTTCGATATTCATGGGAAAGTGAATGTCACGGGTTACAACCTCGTCGTAACCGATCTTGCGATTTGCTAGGGCCATTGGATTGCTCCGATATAGAGTTCATTATCTAGACTTTATTTGTATGACCAACCAAATTCAATATTATGGGCTAAACAGTGTTCTTGTTTATGTATAGCCTAGGTGGAGCGATCTGAGAGCAAGGCTGGGCCGCCTCCAAAAGGAATGTTAGAATCAAAGACTTACAGCATGGGAGTGGCTTGTGGGAAGAAAAAAAAATCAGGCGATGTCGGTGGCCGAGACGGATCGAGAGTTTGTGCTTGGAGCTGCAGCTCGTCTGTTTCGGCAAAAGGGCTTTGATAAAACTACCGTAAAGGAGATCGCCGAAGCTTGTGGCATGTTGCCTGGTAGCCTGCATTATCGTTATCCCTCTAAAGAGAGCATCCTGGTAGACCTAATGCGGCTGGCACTTGAGCAGGCGTCGGGGTCCTTGTCTGAGGCAATTAAGGGGGAGTGTGATCCCCTTGAGCAGGTGCGGCTGGGGATCAATGCCCACCTTGAGTTGCTGGTTGGTGGGTCGGATAAGGTCTATGTGTTGCTTTTTGAATGGCGCTCCTTACATGGTGTGTCACGCCAAGAAATGATTGATCTCCGGGACAGATACGAACTTCTATGGTCTGCTATGTTGAAATCCTTGTCATCTCAAGGACTTATTCGTGCTGATGTGGATCGTGATCTTCTGCGTCTTATTGGGCTCGGAGCGTTAAACTGGGTGGCAACGTGGTTTAACGAAGACGGCCGGTATACCGTGAAGGATATCGGTGACTTTGTCTGGGCGGTAATAAAAGATGGGGTAATTAAGCGGTAGGTGGGCGCTTTGGTTTGTGGATTGAGGTCGGTTGGTCAAAGGTGTGTCTGAATATCGCGGCGTACGATCCGATCAACATACGAATCTTGGGATCGCCTTCCCCGTAGAGCAGGGGCTCGTTTTCAGTAGCCTGCGAGGGGCGCTCCCCTGGTCGTCCACAGACCCCTCTTAGCCTGCTAATCAGTGCGCTGCCTGTACTGATCGGGCGGCATGCCAAACCAGCGCTTAAAGGCTCGCCTAAAGCTTGCAGTGTCGTGATAGTTTAGCAGTGAAGCGATAGCCTCTACGGATAATTGGGTATCGCGCAAGTAAGCGGAAGCTTGACGGGAAAGAATTTCAGCTCGAACCTTTCGAAAACTACTATTTTCTTCTTTGAGTTTACGCGAGAGGGTGCGCTTGCTAATGAATAAAGCGCCGGCCGCCTCTTCTTCGCATAGTGTGCCGGCTGGATGAGACAGCATCATTTTTTTGAGTAGGGTTTGATAGTCTGGTTCATGGTTTTGCAGTCGAGCAAGCATAGATTCGCATTGCTGAAAGGCGAGGCTATAGTTTTCATTGTTCGCTGAAGCGTTTGGTATCCGGCATAACTCCATCGGGAAAGTGAGTTTTAGCTGATTGGAGCCAAAATGAATCGACCCAGGCAAATAATCTGGGTATACAGCTTGGTATGTGGGGGCTGGATGGCGAAAATAGACCTCGGCTTCGTATAAGGGGTGCCCCACGATGAATTCGCCCATTTCGAAGAACGCTTTGATAACGGCCTCCGCCAAACATCGCTCAACATCTTCATCTACCACCACTTGGAAGTTAGCCAAGCATACGAGGAGATCATCAACCTGTTGCAAATGTAACTGGATGAAGCTTGCGCGCGTGGGCAGGAAGGTATGAAATGCCTGTAGTGCGGCCAGTAGGTCCGGGCTGCTATAGGCTACCAAGCCCATTACACCATGGGTTGCGGGTGTTAGGCGCGAGCCTAGTCGTAATCCGAACTCAGGCTTGCCAGACAAGGCCAGAGCATTGCGCAGGATGCGAATCTGCTGGGTCGCAGTGAGTAAGCTGTCTTCTTTCAAAAGCTGCTCAACGTCGAGGCCTGTGCCGCGCAGTAACTTTGGTAATTGCCGGGCAGCGAGACCAAGTTCACGTGCAATCAGTCGTGAATAATTCGACGGAATGTCAGCTTCGGGGGTTTGGGGGCCCTCTTGCTGTGATGTTTTTGGCATAATCACTCCTTGGGAATGACCTTGATTGTCTTGAAATGTCCCCATGCTGTCAAGAAATGTCCTCGCCGGCATGGCTATACAGCGACAAGCTAGGTTTCATACAGACTTTTGGTAGGAGAATGCAGCTGTGGGAAAAATCACCTTTATTGAGAATGATAAAACTGAACATGTAACAGAATTTGAGGCAGGTATTACTTTGATGCAAGTTGCCTTAGACAACGCCGTTCCCGGTATTGATGGGGATTGCGGCGGGGAGTGTGCCTGTGGTACCTGTCACCTGATTGTTCCAGAAGAATGGTTCGATAAAACCGGGCCGATTAATGATGCTGAAGAACAAATGTTGTCCATGACACCTGAGCGTGCAAAA